>CAZMDY010000064.1:0-10702 GCA_964565295.1 uncultured Aequorivita sp.
GGATCGTAAAGTTTTCGGCCTTTAAATCCGCCATAATTAAAGGTACGCGCAATTCCGATGGCACCAATCGCATCCAACCGATCGGCATCCTGAACAACATCTAATTCAATTGAATGGAAACGTTGCTCAATATTTCCACCTTTGAAAGAAACGTTTTCGATGATGTTAATAACGTGCATTATTTTTTCTTCTGAAAGTTTTTGAGATTCCAGAAAATTGCGTGCTTTAATAGGACCAACGGTTTCATCACCATCGTGAAATTTGTAATCGGCAATATCGTGGAGCAAAGCGCCTAATGATATTACAGTTAAATCCACATTTTCATTTTTTGAAATGAGAAGCGCATTTTTATAAACCCGTTCAATATGAAACCAGTCGTGGCCACCTTCGGCATTTGCCAATTCAGTTTTTACGAACGCGATAGTGTTCTGAATTATTTTTTCTTCTGAAGTAGCAATCATTATTTATGGATTTTGGAAGCTACAATTTCTTCCACTTTATCAATCAGAGCCTCAACTTCATAATCGGAAATTTTAATGGCCGGATGGGCAATAAATTCAAACCGAACCCCAATTTGTACCGGAAACAATCCCCAGCGTTGGAGTTTCCACGAATTGTTGATGGTAACGGGAACCGCGTATCCTTCAGGGATTTTTTTGAAAAGCGTTTGCAGTCCATTCCTTCGGAAAGGCTTGGGAATTCCCGTTTTACTTCTAGTTCCTTCGGGGAATATCACGCCGCTTCTATTGAATTTTTGAAGATATTTTGAGAATTTCACCATTTCAACAATCGCCTGTCGTGGATTGCTTCTATCGATCAATATGGAACCTCCATGCCTTAAGTTGTATGAAACCGCCGGAATTCCGCTGCCCAATTCAACTTTGGAAATGAATTTTGGATGGTATTTACGCATATACCAGCTTATTGGTGGAATATCCCACATGCTTTGGTGGTTGGACACAATGATAAGAGGAACATTCTCAGGAATATCAGGGTCAATTTTCGCATCAAATGTGGTTCCCAGTACGTTTAAACACCGCATCAGGGTCCAATTGAAAGCATCTACACTTTTTTTATGCGCTTTATATCCAAACCAATTAAAACAAACCCACTGGATTCCATGAAAAATAACAATCACGATTCCAAAAAGGAGGTAGAATAGGAGTGAAAAAGGATAACTTACAATTTTAGAAACTGTGGCCATTAGGGTCAAAAATAAGAAAAACCGCCTTTGGTTGTACAGACGGTTTTATCATTGATACGTGCCATTTCCATTAAGAAAAAATCAACAATATTGGTTATAGGCATCTTTTAAGTTTTCTGAGATCATTTGTGCCGGGCGGCCTTCAATGTGATGGCGCTCCAACATGTGGACTAATTCTCCATTTTTAAACAGGGCCATGGAAGGAGAACTAGGAGGGAAAGGGACCATATGGTTTCTGGCAGCGGATACGGCCTCTTGGTCCACGCCTGCAAAAACTGTTACCAAATGATCTGGTTTCTTGTTGTTGTCAAGACTCATACTGGCGCCAGGTCGGGCGTTGGCGGCAGCACAGCCACAAACGGAATTTACAACTACTAGAGTGGTCCCTTCTTTTTTCAAGGCTTCGTTGACTTCGTTTGCTGTATGTAATTCTGAGAAGCCTACTTTGGTAAGGTCTTCGCGCATTGGTTTAACTAATTCTGCTGGATACATAGTAATTTGAATTTAGATTGTATAAAAATAATGAATACAAAGATAGTGATTCTGATAGAAATTCAATCATTCGCCACAAGCATCAAAAACCAGTAAAAATTCGTGTTTATGGATTTTGATTTTGTCGTTTGGCAGGTAAAAACAGTATATTTGTCGCTTCTTAACCGAAAAATTACAGATTTATGTTTCGTTGGGTGCTCGCCGTCCTTGGTTATGCCTTATATCGTCTTCCGGGAGCTATCATTGGATTCATAATCGGCAGCATTCTCGACAATCTTTCGGTAAAATCCGGAAGTACACTATTCACTTCGCAGCAGCAAACAGTTTCCTCGGCCGATTTTGAGCTCAATCTCCTTTCCTTGGCTTCTTTGGTCATCAAGGCAGATGGAAACGTGAGCCAAATAGAATTGGACTATGTGCGGAGTTATTTTGTACAGGCCTATGGAAAGGACCGTGCCAATGCGACTTTCCGTCTCTTCAATGAAGTTATCAAAAAGCAGGAGCTATCTGCACAAAACATAGGCACCCTTCTTCGTCAACGCACTCGTTATGAAAGCAGGTTACAGATCTTGCATTTTTTGTTCAGTATTGCCAATGCCGACGGAAGGGTTTCGGAACTTGAGGTTCGGGAAATAAACCGGATTTCAGGATTTCTCGGTATTTATGACCAGGATTTTGAAAGCATCAAAGCGATGTTCTTCAAAAATCCTGACAGTGCCTATCGAATCTTGGAAATTGACCGAACCGCTACAGATGCCGAGGTCAAAAATGCCTTCCGCACAATGGCAAAAAAATACCACCCTGATAAACTCACCCATTTGGATGAAGCCCACCGAAAAGGTGGAGAAGAGAAATTCAAAAAAGTCCAGGAAGCGTATGATCAGATACGGAAGGAACGGGGGATTTAGTTCCAATATATCACCAAAATTGAACCAAATTTGTCAATATTTTTTCAGGATTTTTAAATTGCTGAAAGGGGTATCTATAATTTGAAAACTTCAAATTTTGAGGTTGTTCTCTTCTGTATTTTGGGGCATTGACTCTCTTGCATTGTTCACAAGAATATAAAGGAATTTGGTTCTATCAGGATCGTATGTTGTCATATATGATTCCAACGCTTTTAGAACTACTCTTGTAAATTGTTTAGTCCAAATATTCCAATACATAACAAAAATATAAGTGCTTTCTTTGGATTCAGCGACTAATTGGTTCTTCATTTCATAATCTATGTCCCATAATTTCAATTCATCAGTGAATTCTAATTCATAATTTATAGGCAGATGCGGAATAGTACGGGGTGGGTAAGAATCTAATATGTTCAGTTTTTTGAATGGTCCAAAACATTGGGAATATGCGTTTATCAGGGTTCCTTCTGAATTATATATTTTTAACTCTACGGCAGAAGCCTCACCTCCTCTTTCCAATTTCCAGGTATTTACCATATGCTTTTCAGTGTGCATAAGATAGCCTAGACTATCAATCAGTTTGAGAGAATAGTCAAAAGAAGAAATTTGGTTTTTATCCAAGTATTCTTTTATTTCAGAAAGGTTATCGTCATGGCGTTCGTTTACTTGTAAATAATATACTAGTTGACATCCAGTCATCATTAACAAAAGAAATATTGACAGATATTTAGAGATATTTTTCATTTTCCATAAATAAGTGATTGGACCTTTTTCAATTGGTTATTGTTCTTTGATCTTGATTTTTGTCTTTTTTCCACATAAGGTTCACATGAATGGTTTCCTTTACAATTATCCCAAAGGTGGGTTCCTGTATGGCTCTTAATCCAGCTCCAAGTTCACACAATAAATTCTGAGATGGTAATTATGTGGCTCATTCTAATAATGTTACTGTACATAACTCCACTACTCCCTAGCTAATATAGGTAATCATATAAAGAAGTTGTCAAATGATTTATGAGCCGTTAGTTGAATTTATACCATACTTTCAAAATCATCCAAGCAACATATATCGAATCCCAAAAAAACCACAGATTCCCTAATTTGGTGCATAAATGTAATTGGGATCAAAGTCCGGGCATAGGGATTGTTTGGTGTAGCCCTTACATTCCGGGAAAAACCACTTCCCTGTCAAAGGAATCGATTGCCGTTGAAATTAACAAAACCTGTTAGGTGTGATTGCTTATACTTAATTTAAAATTTAGATAAGGCTAAAAATATGTTTTAAAATTAAAAAATATATCTTTGTGTTAAACTTAAAACAATGATGACCTTTGCAGAAGAAAATTATTTAAAGGCAATATTCCATTTGGAACTTCAACAAGGAAACGAGATAAGCACCAATGCCATTTCAGAAAAGATGGAGACTAAGCCCTCATCAGTAACCGATATGATCCAAAAACTAGCTGATAAGAAAATGCTTGCGTATAGGCCTTATAAAGGTGTTCAACTTACCCAGGCAGGAAAAAAAACGGCAGCAAACATTGTTCGCAAACATCGTTTATGGGAAGTATTTCTTGTAGAAAAACTACATTTTCATTGGGATGAAGTTCATGAAATTGCCGAACAACTGGAACATATACAGTCGGAAGAACTCATTAGCCGTTTGGATAATTTTTTAGGAAATCCCGATTTTGATCCCCATGGAGATCCTATTCCAGACGAACATGGGGTGTTGAAACGAACTGAAAAGAAATTACTTTCTGAAATGGAAAAGAATCAACGTGGCGTATGTGTGGGCGTTAAGGAATCAAGTCCAGAGTTTCTTCAATATTTGGATAAAAAGAAAATCAGCATCGGAACCAAGATAACGGTACTGGGCAAGGAATTTTTTGACGGCTCCATGGTAATCCAAGTTGAGCTGGACCAATTTTTTATTTCCCATAAAATTGCTGAAAATTTATACGTGCAAACCTCATAGGCTATGGATACAATTATAAACTATTTTGAATCATTGAATCCTGTCAGGGCCGCACTTTATGCCACTTTGTTTACTTGGGGTGTTACCGGAATTGGGGCTTCATTGGTATTTTTTTTCAAAGAAATGAATCGAAAAGTCTTTGATGGCATGCTGGGTTTTACCGGCGGGGTTATGGTTGCCGCGAGTTTTTGGTCCTTGCTCGCCCCCGGAATAGAAATGAGCGATGGAGAAGGTTTCGCCAAGACCATCCCTGCCCTTATAGGTTTTGGACTGGGCGCACTTTTCATTTTCGCTCTTGATAAAATTTTGCCTCACTTGCACATTAATTTCAAAAAAAGCGAAGCAGAAGGGATTAAAACGCCGTGGCACCGTTCCGTTTTGTTAACACTGGCCATCACCATGCACAACATTCCAGAAGGGCTTGCCATTGGCGTTCTTTTTGGAGGAGCGGCCCTTGGCTTTGAGGGGGCGAGCATTGCAGGGGCAGTAGCGTTGGCTATTGGAATTGGTCTCCAGAATTTTCCTGAAGGGTTTGCTGTTGCCATGCCGTTGCGAGGCCATGGACTGAGCCGTTGGAAATCATTTAATTATGGCCATCTTTCCGCTGCTGTTGAGCCGATCGCCGCTGTTTTGGGCGCCTGGGCAGTAATGACATTTGAACCAATTTTGCCCTATGCGCTTTGTTTTGCAGCAGGCTCAATGATTTTTGTGGTTGTGGAAGAAGTGATTCCCGAAAGCCATAGGGGAAACCATACTGATATCGCCACGTTGGGGTTCATCGGCGGGTTTATGATAATGATGACTTTGGATGTGGGAATGGGATAATTTTTATATCTTGTCCAAAAATAAACACCCATGAAACTATTTTTTAAGACGCTTTTTCTTGCTCTCTTTCTTTCTGGATGCGGCTCAAAATCCATTGTCCAAAACACTGAAAAAGGATCAAATATTTTAGGAAACCCGCTGGCGCTTTCCCTTGAGGAAAGCATAACTCTTAAAGGAACGACCATTAAATTTGTAGAGGTGGTCGAAGACTCGCGTTGTCCCACAAAATTGGACTGCGTTTGGGCAGGTAGGGCAATAGTAAAAGTGGAAGTTGCCACTGACGGGAAAAAGGAAGAAAGATCCTTGATTTTTGGTGAAGTAAGACCAGGAGAGCACAAAGACAACACACTGTACGTTTCGCCAGAATTTATTGTAGAGGGAATCAACTTGGATCCATATCCCCATGCGGACATATCCAGTGAGGAAACAGCCTATGTTTTAATAATGCATAAAAAAGAAAATTAGCGTTTAAACTTAATCGCTAAAAAAACGCTGGACAGACATTAACATCAATGATAACTACAACTACCACAATCCGAGTGGTCCCCCCTTTTACCACCGGGTTTTTTGACTTCATAAATAGGATCCCAAATGAATTTTTTCAATAGAAACCCAACAGCGACCAAAAATGTGATAACGACCAAAATTGTTTGCATAATACAAAGATATTAAATCTCGTTGAACCTCCGTTTGTTGTGGGAAAATTTATGGATTGAGAAATGATACTTATTTTAGTGTTTGATAGGCGATAAAAGACAATATATAAGCTATTGCCGTCATTACCACCAATTGCCACATAGGCCACTTCCATGAGTTGGTTTCTCTTTGAACAATCGCCAAAGTGCTCATACATTGCATCGCAAAAGCATAGAACAACAAGAGGGAGACTCCACTTGCGAAATTGAACAAGGGCCCTCCCAAAACAGGATTTACCTCTGCCGCCATTCTGCTCTTAATGGTTTGCTCATCATCACTTCCTACGCTGTATATTGTTGCAAGAGTGCCCACGAACACTTCCCGCGCCGCAAAGGAACTGATAAGTGCAATCCCGATTTTCCAGTCATAGCCCAAGGGGCGCACCGCAGGTTCAATAGCGTGCCCAATTCTTCCGAGGTAGGAATGCTCAAGTTTAAAGGATTCTGTTAGATGGCCAAGCTCTTCCTCTGAAAGGTTTTGTGAAGAATATTCCCGTTCCACAATGGATTCAGCTTGATCGAATTTCCCAGGGCCATAAGAAGCTAAGACCCAAAGTATCACCGATATTGCTAATATGATCTTTCCAGCCCCAAGTACAAAGGCTTTTGTTTTCTCCACCACAGTGATAAAAATGTTTTTGGGAAGTGGAAGTTTGTAATTGGGCATTTCCATCACAAAAAAGCTTTTCGATTTGATTTTGAGAATCTTATTCAATACCCAAGCTGAAAAAATAGCGGCCCCAAATCCCAAAATGTACATAAACATCAAAGTCAACGCCTGAAGACTAAATACACCGAAAACCCGTTCATCGGGAATCACCAGGGCAATGATTATCAAATAGACCGGAAGCCTCGCTGCACAGGTTGTAAATGGTGTTACCAAGATGGTAATAAGCCTTTCTTTCCAATTTTCAATGTTACGGGTGGCCATTATTGCTGGAATTGCACAGGCGGTCCCAGCTACCAATGGCACCACACTCTTCCCGCTAAGCCCAAAACGGCGCATTAATTTATCCATCAAAAAGACAACCCGGCTCATATATCCGGATTCTTCCAAAATAGAAATGAACAAAAAGAGAAAGGCGATTTGTGGAATAAAAATCACTATTCCACCAATTCCCGGAAGAATGCCCTCAGCGATCAAATTGGTGAATTGACCTGCGGGCAAGGTGCTCTTTGTCCATTCGCTCAATGATGCAAACGAACGGTCGATAAAATCCATTGGATACTCGCTCCAATCGAAAATGGCCTGAAAAATCAGCATCAAGATCCCAAAGAAAATAGCATAGCCCCAGACTTTATGCGTCAAGATTCTGTCCAAACGACTGCGCAGATCCTTTGCTTGGGAGTTGTCTATAAAAAGCGTTTCCTTCAATACACTATTGATAAATTGGTAGCGCACAATGGTTTCCCGTTGTTGCATCCTCTTCAGGTTGCTTTTTGATTCGGTCTGGAATGTTGCTATGCCTTTGGGTTCGTTTCTGTCCAGTTTCCCGAAATTGGCATCTTGGGTGATCACCAACCACAATTTATAAAGATCCTGGTTTGGGAAAGCTTTTTGCAGACGATCAAAATATTCAGGAGCAATGTTTGAGGCATTTAAACAAGGTTTTGTGGGAAGTTGATTATAGTTTTCGATCAATTTCTTTAAATAGTCAAAACCAATGTTCTTTCTGGAACTTATAAGGGCGATTTTCGTGTTAAGCTTTTTTTCCAATAAAGGAATGTCCAAGCTGATTGCTTTTCTGTCCATCTGATCCGCCATGTTTATGGCCAGAATGGTGGGAATCCCTAAATCCTTGACCTGTGTGAACAGGAACAAATTGCGCTTCAAGTTTTCCACATCGGCTACCACCACCGCCACATCGGGAAAATGTTTGTCGTTTTTGTTGAGCAAAAGTTCAATGACTATGTTTTCGTCAATTGAAGATGCATTTAGGCTGTAAGTTCCGGGAAGGTCAACAATATGTACGGTGCTGGCCCGCCCAAACTTGCAGGTGCCCAATTTTTTTTCGACCGTGATTCCAGGGTAATTTCCTACTTTTTGGTTCAATCCGGTCAACCGGTTAAAAACGGAGGTCTTGCCTGTATTGGGGTTTCCGAGCAGGGCAACGTTTATGTGTTTGGCCATAATTTAAATAAGGTCTATTTCAATCTTTAGGGCCGTTTCAAGTCGGATTGCCAAGTGGCTGCCGTTAATGTCAATATACAGAGGATCCTTAAACGGTGCTATTTGTACCAACTTCACTACGTTGCCGGGCAGGCATCCCATTTCCAATAATTTTAAAGGGACGGAATCAAAAGAAAATTCCTTGATAATGCCTGTTTGGCCCTTTTTCAAGGAAGCAATTGTATGTGCCGACATTTATTTAGATTGAATTTAAACAAGGCAAAAGTAACGGAATTATTTTAGACAAAGAAGGTGCGTATTGCAGAATTATTTCTTTAGAAGGGAGTTTTGCAAGTTAGGGATCAAAATGCCAAACTGCGTTATGTTATCAAGTGTTTTTGAAGCGAAATCAATATTCCAGTTTTAAGATTTTAACATCTTCAAGAAGCGTTTCAATTGCTTCGGGGTCTGTGCCGTCATAAAATCCGCGGATCCGTTTCCTTTTGTCCACCAAAACAAAATTTTCTGTGTGGATAAGATCAAATTCCTCATACGGATTGTCCTTCGCCACTAAATATGACTTCCTGGCCAAATCGTATATTTCTTTTCGATCGCCGGTAACGAGGTTCCATTTTTTGTCGTCCACACCTTTTTCCAGCGCATATTTTTTAAGCTGTTCCACGCTGTCAATTTCTGGGGTTACAGTGTGGGAGAGTAAAAGCACCGAAGCATCGTCTGCCAAGGCTTTTTGAATTTCCAGCATATGATTCGTCATAATGGGGCAGATTGTTTGGCAAGTGGTGAAGAAAAAGTCGGCGATGTAAATTTTATCTTCATAATCAACTTGGGTCACGGTTTCGCCGTTCTGGTTGACCAATGAAAAATCGGCTATCGTATGATATTTTTTGACGTAATGAAGCGTCGTGTCTACCAAATCGGCCGAAACTTGTGCTGGCTGGAACACTTTTAAATGCCGTTGGGGCTTCATTATTTGGGTGATGACCGAGATGATGATCACGGACAGTACAAACATTACAATGGCGAAGAGTTTGTATTTCTTGAAGAACGAAAGCATGCTGCTAAAAATTTGGATCTTAATCAGAAAATTCGCGAACAAAAATAAGCCCTAATCCTATGTAAAACGATACAATTAACAATAAAACCACATGCGTTTTGGTCGTGAATGTTCCTCCCGATCTGTGATTCATAAAATTAACCAATGATCCATGATTACAGAAAATTGATTTTACCTTCCCTTTGTTAACTGGATTAAATACCAAAAAAACGATAACTCAGCATCTTCAAATAATCTCCTGCCAATTCAATTTGAAAAGATTACTTTTGTGCGCTAATTATAGAAAAAATACATGGATCCATTTGCTGTAAAAGCCATCCAACTTCTTTTGAGTTTGTCCTTATTGATTGTTCTGCACGAACTTGGCCACTTTATCCCGGCCAGGATTTTCAAGACTCGGGTGGAAAAATTCTATCTCTTCTTCGATGTTAAATTTTCACTTTTTAAGAAGAAAATTGGCGACACGGTTTACGGAATCGGCTGGCTTCCCTTGGGTGGTTATGTCAAAATAGCCGGGATGATAGACGAGAGCATGGACAAGGAGCAAATGGCCCAGCCTCCACAGCCTTGGGAATTTAGAAGCAAACCGGCTTGGCAACGACTTATCATTATGCTTGGCGGGGTTACGGTAAACATCATTGTCGGTTTTGTAATTTATATGGGAATCCTTTACGTGTATGGGCGAAATATAACCACCGTAGATGATCTTCCACAAGGGTTTGAAGTTACGGAACAGTTCAAGGAATACGGTTTTGAGGATGGCGATCAGATTTTGAAGATAAATGGTGAGCCTTTGGACGATATGATGGAAATTAACCGTTATATATTTCTGCGTGATGTTTCCAATGTGGAAGTGAGACATGCTGATGGAACCATAGAGACTGTAAACGTGCCGGAGGATGCCAGTTCTAAGATGTTTGAGAGCGGTTTAATGCATGCGTTTACCCCACGGCGATTGGCCGTTATAGATACAGTTTTGACAGATTATCCTGCGGGCGTTGTTGGATTTAAAAAGGGAGACAGAATAACTTCTGTGAATGGGCAGTCTATTCAATATTTTGATGAATTACAGAAACTTACAGATACTGAGGGCGAAAATTCAATTGTTGTATTACGGGAAGGTCAAGAAATACCGTTTAGCGTAACCCCAAATGAAGAAGGGCTGTTTGGATTAAATTCTTTTGGGAAGGAAGTAGTTGCTCAATTGGGAAAAACGGAAATAGAGTATGGCCTAAGCGAAAGCATAATCGGAGGCTTCAGTTATGGCTATTACACTTTGAGGGATTACGTGGCCCAATTTAAGTACGTATTCACCAAAAAAGGCGCTACACAAGTGGGAGGTTTTGGGGCCATTGGAAACCTGTTTCCACCCGTGTGGGATTGGCAGAGCTTTTGGGCCACCACGGCTTTGATCTCCA
>CAZMDY010000065.1:0-10641 GCA_964565295.1 uncultured Aequorivita sp.
CAACTTCCTGGACCCCTTCCTTTACTACTTCCAATACGGTTTTTGATTCGTCCAATTTGGGTTCCTGCTCGAGATATCCGACGGTGTATCCTGGCGAAAAAACAACATCGCCCTGATAGTTTTTGTCTTCTCCGGCAATAATTCGAAGCAATGTTGATTTTCCACTTCCATTCAGTCCCAAAATTCCGATTTTGGCACCGTAGAAAAAGCTTAAATATATATTTTTCAAAACCGGCGTCTGGGCATTCGGGTAAGATTTAGTAACCCCAGACATCGAAAAGATCACTTTTTTATCGTCGCTCATAGTTTTATGGTTTGTTTATTCGGATATATCAACACAATTTTAGAAGAGATACCCGTTTTAATAGCAGTATTTTTCAATTTCAATGTAGGTTCAAAAGTCTTAAAATGACCATCATTTGTCCTGCATGGTAGGCCGTATGTTCGATGACAAGCAGAGTTTCACGAATCAAGTTCTGTCCTTCCTTTGCATTCTTTACCGTTTCGGATAAATTATTGGATCTATCCAAAATAAATTTCTGTAAACGATCCCGATCTGTAACATATTCAGCCTTTAATCTTTCCCACTCCTTCTTACTTTTGCAAATTTTATCTTTTGGCCAATAAAAATCAGGCCATTTTGGTTTCGTGTAATCGTCTGAGCATGTATATTTTACAATATCCTTTTGTGTAAATGCAATATGAAAAAACAATTCATAAAAAGAATATGGCAGATTCCCGGGGCGGGTATTGATGTCTTCAAAAGGAATCTTCTCCAACATTTTAGTTATGGGCATAAAAGCTTCGCCTCCCTCCAAATGTTTGGCCAGTGTCTCTTTCAGCAAATTATCATTGGACATTGTTTTCAAAAAATTCGATTTTATTTAATAAATTATTTTTAAGTGAAGACTTACACCCTTCCCTTAAGTGCGTTAAACACCCAGGCAATAGCGAAAAACCCAAATCCCACAGAAGCGAAGCCCCAACCCGCCACATCATCATAGCGAAATGCGCCCAAGGCAATTAGGGAACATCCCACCACAATCATTATAAACGTAGCCCAGGCCAATACGGTATTTTTGTTCATTCCCATAGTTTCATTTTCTTTTTCATTAGCACGCCAAATTGATTGGCAAAAGCAAATATCGGTAATAAATGGCATATTTTAGTTAACAAAACCACATTGTTACTAAGCCATTAAACTTTGAACAAATTCAAATTCAACCTAAGATTGAACCGGAAGATCAAATTTATAGAAAGCTCTGTTCCAAAAGGAATATTGATAATCCGTTTTCTCCAAAAAAACAAGGGGGAGGTATATTTACAACGTTTGTTGAATCGGATAGTTAGCATTTTGTATTTTAGCCGAAAAGAATTTCAATGGATCTAAATTTCAATAAAAACGAAGACCACAATAAGCTTTTACTTTCCAAGCTGAAGAATGAACTTTCAAAAGTAAAACTTGGTGGCGGGAAAGACCGTATTGAAAAACAGCATGCACAAGGTAAATTGACTGCGCGCGAACGAATTGACTATTTATTGGATCCCGAAAGACCAAGTATAGAAATCGGTGCTTTGGCAGGTCATAAAATGTATGCGGAACACGGTGGAGCGCCAAGCGGCGGTGTGGTTGTCAAAATTGGATATGTACAGGACAAACAATGTATCGTTGTGGCGAATGATGCTACGGTGAAGGCAGGTGCGTGGTTTCCCATTACAGCCAAGAAAAACCTGCGTGCACAAGAAATCTCCATCGAAAACCGGTTGCCCATAATATATTTGGTTGACAGCGCAGGCGTATATCTTCCGTTGCAGGATGAAATTTTTCCGGATAAGGAACACTTTGGCCGGATTTTCAGGAACAATGCAGTTATGAGCAGTATGGGAATTACCCAGATTGCAGCAGTAATGGGCAGTTGTGTTGCCGGCGGCGCCTACCTTCCCATAATGAGCGACGAAGCACTTATAGTGGACAAAACGGGCAGTATTTTCCTTGCTGGAAGCTATTTGGTAAAAGCAGCTATTGGAGAAAGCATTGACAATGAGACTCTTGGAGGAGCAACTACCCACTGTGAAATAAGCGGGGTGACCGACTATAAGGCTAAAGATGACAAAGATGCATTGGATACCATTAAAAACATTGTGTCCAAAATAGGCGAGTTTGACAAAGCCGGATTCAATCGTCAGAAAGCTGTAAAACCAAAGAAAAAACCAGAAGATATTTACGGCATCGTTCCTAAATCCCGTAGCGAACAATACGATATGCGAGAAATAGTTGAACGCCTGGTAGACAACAGCGAATTTGAGGAATACAAGGAAGGTTACGGAAAAACCATCCTCACGGGATATGCCCGAATTGAAGGATGGGCGGTAGGCATTGTGGCAAACCAGCGCACTTTGGTTAAAACCAAGAAAGGGGAAATGCAGTTTGGGGGTGTGATTTATAGCGATAGTGCAGATAAAGCCACTCGATTTATTGCTAATTGCAACCAAAAGAAAATTCCATTGGTGTTTTTACAGGATGTGACCGGATTTATGGTGGGCAGTAAAAGTGAACACGGCGGAATCATTAAGGACGGTGCCAAAATGGTAAATGCAGTGAGCAACAGTGTAGTGCCAAAATTTACAATTGTTATTGGAAACAGCTATGGAGCCGGCAATTATGCTATGTGCGGAAAAGCGTACGATCCTCGGTTAATAGTAGCTTGGCCCAGTGCCGAACTGGCCGTAATGAGTGGAAACAGCGCTGCGAAAGTGTTGCTTCAGATTGAGACTTCTTCCCTTAAAAAGCAGGGCAAAACAATTTCCGAAGAAGATGAGAAAAAACTTTATGATCAAATAAAAGATCGCTACGATGAACAAATCTCCCCATATTACGCTGCCGCAAGGATCTGGACGGATGCGGTTATCGATCCTCTGGATACCCGGACATGGATCTCAATGGGAATCGAGGCGGCCAACCATGCGCCGATTGAAAAACCTTTTAATCTCGGTGTAATTCAGGTCTAAGCGCCCAAATGAAGTTATAATCCATAAAAAAAGCCATTTCTGTTTTGAAATGGCTTTTTTTTTGTAAAAAGACTTCTACTGTTAAAAAGTTGTCCTATCACTATTGTGCTCCTTTTATAAAAGCTTCCATGACTTCATTGCTCACCCCCATATTGGAGAACCCACCATCGTGATATAAATTTTGGAGTGTTACCCGTTTTGTGAGGTCACTAAACATTGCTACTGTATAATTAGCACAGTCCAAGGCTGTGGCATTGCCTAAAGGAGCCATTTTATCGGCGTAGTTTATAAAACCATCAAATCCTTTTACCCCCTGTCCAGCGGTAGTGGGTGTGGGAGATTGGGAAATTGTATTTACCCGCACCTTTTTATCTCTTCCAAAGAAATACCCAAAACTCCTGGCTATACTTTCCAAATAAGCCTTGTTATCGGCCATATCGTTGTAATCTGGAAAAACCCGTTGCGAAGCCATATAGGTCAATGCAATAATACTTCCCCATTCATTCATTGCATCTTTTTGATAAAGAACCTGCATGGTTTTGTGGAATGAGCCAGCCGAAACGTCCCAACCTTTATGCGTAAAATCATAGTTTTGATCAGTATAGTGGTTTCCTTTTCGAACATTGATTGACATCCCGATGGAATGTAGTACAAAATCAAGTTTCCCGCCCAATATCTCTACCGATTGCTCTACCAATTTCTCAAGCTCTTCAACGTTTGTGGCGTCGGCCGGAATTACTTGGGAACCGGTCTTGTCAGCCAAATCCTTTATCTGGCCCATCCGCATGGCGATTGGCGCGTTGGTAAGCACAAATTCCCCACCTTCCTCATGAACCCTTTCTGCCGTTTTCCAGGCAATTGAGTTTTCATCCAAAGCTCCAAAAATGATTCCTCTTTTCCCTTTTAGTAGATTGTTTGCCATACTTTATATTTTAATGAATTATAGTTATTTTGTCAATTATAATGATGAATTACGAAAAGTAAAGATACATTTTAATTCAATAATTCCTTCGCATTCGCAAGCGCTGCTTCCGAAATTTTCTTACCTCCCAACATTTGAGCAATTTCCTTGACGCGCTCCTCCCCTTCCAGTTTTTTCAAGTGGGTTGTGGTTATTTGGTTAATATCTTCTTTATAAACCTTAAAATGTGAATTACCACGGGCAGCTACTTGCGGAAGGTGCGTAATGGTCAACACCTGCATATTTTCACCCATATCCAACATTATAGAAGCCATTTTATTTGCAATTTCCCCTGAAACTCCAGAATCTATCTCGTCCAGAATAAGGGTTGGCAATTCTTTATAATTAGCCATCACCGATTTTATTGCCAGCATAATTCTGCTCATTTCCCCACCGGAAGCAACCTTTTTTAACGTTCCCAACGCCATTCCTTTATTGGCTGTAAAGAGCAATTCCAAATTATCGGCACCATTAATTCTGAATTCTCGGGAGGGATTCAAATTAAATTGAAATTGTGCATTTGGCAATCCCAAGAGGACCAATATATTTTCCAACTGTTTTTTTAGTTCCGGAATTGCCTTAATCCTTTTCTTATTGATAATTGCAGCAGAACTTCGAATAGCATCTAAAAGTTTATCTCCTTGTTTTTCAAGACTTTTGATTTCTTCATCAAGCCCCAAGGTTTTGTTTCTTTTCTCTTCAAGTGAATTTTGAAGTTCCAAAAGTTCACCAACCGTTGCTAATCCATGTTTTTGTTGTAATCTGTAGAGTTGTTGAAGTTTTACATCCACCTCAGAAAGCTTTTGTGGATCTGAAGCCACATTCTCGGCGGTATGGCGCATTTCTTCAGAAAGATCTTCCAATTCTATGATAGCGCTGTTCAACCGTTGCCAATATTCTTCGTAATTTTTGGAATATTCTTTTATGCGTCCTAATGCAATCCTTGCTTCCTTGGCTGTTTCCACTGTGCCAATTTGTTCGCCATTGAGAAATTGATCAACTTGCGAAAAAACACTTTGGATTTCCTCAGCATTATTGAGGGTTTCGTAAGCTGCTTCAAGTCCTTCTTGGTCCATCTCTTGAAGATCGGCTTGTTTCAATTCGTTGTAAAGAAATGTATTGTATTCAAGCTCCTTTGCAGCAGACTCTTTCTGAGATATAAGAAATTCCAACGCTTCCTTATTTTTCTGAAAATCGGCAAATTGGTTTTGATAGGTTTTTAAAACAGCTGAATTTCCGGCCAAGGAATCGATTACTTGCAGCTGAAAATTTTCCGAAGCTATATCCAAGGTTTCATGCTGGCTGTGCACATCTACCAATAAAGGTGCTACAGCCTGAAGTTGCGATAATGAAACTGGGGTATCGTTTACAAACGCGCGTGATTTTCCGCTGGGCAATATTTCGCGACGAATGATCGTTTGGTCTTCGTAATCAAGCTCATTATCTTCAAAAACAGAAACGAGGCCGTAATTCTTTATTGAAAAACAAGCCTCAACAACACATTTTTTTGTTGGATTTTTTACACTCCCCAAATCAGCACGCTTGCCCAGCAACAAGGCCAAAGCCCCGAGAATGATGGATTTTCCAGCTCCAGTTTCACCGGTGATCACCGTAAGACCTGTGTTGAATTCAACACGCAGATCCTCTATAAGCGCATAATTCTTTATGGTAAGGAATGTAATCACAAATGATTTAAAAATAGATCGTTAGATAAAATAATATCCAGTTTTATAGTGCGTTTTCCGCCGACGAACATCGAAAAATTATTAGCGATTTTTAAAACTTTATTTCTTGCCAATTGCTTCTTTTGGTGGGAGCCATTCTGTTCAGGTTCTCGACCAACTGTACAATATCCACTTGCGGGCCTCCGCTGTATATATCTTTGATTTCATCTCCTTTGGCATCAAAAAAAGTACGTAGAAGAAACGAATTGGGCCGCCTGTCGTTTATTCCTTTAAGAAGTGTAATTGATTCGGCAATATTTTCTTTCGCTTTTTTGGGGTCGGAAGCCATTAAGTCCATACCTCCACGGTGGTAGTCATACATTGCTTGGTGGAATTCCTTATAGACTGAAGAAAGCATTGCATCGTTAAATTGATATCGGGACTGGCTCCCATCTTTGGATTTCCAACCCATATAGTTTGTCCCGGCGGCGGTATTGGTAATTTGTTTGGCTATCTGAAAATAAGGTTCTCCTCCGTTTAAGGCATAAGTACTGGCATCCAGCCCAATAATGGTATAAACGTGGTACGCAATGATCGATACCAAATTGGATTCAGCGCTATTGATATTAAAATTCAATGGTTCATATTCCTTGTATTTAAAGCTCACCTGTCTGTCAAAATAATTATAAACAGGACTGTCATAAGTAGAATCAAAAACTGGGCGCGAAGACTGCACTTGGAGCGTGCCCGTAAACGATTCGCCGTCCATATTCGTGATTACCAAGGACATATTGCAGTCAATCCGCTCTTGGTTGTTGTATGTCTTGTCGGTCCATTTGGTGTTATTCACAAATTCATTCAGCTGAGTTTCCAACGTGCGGAACACTTGGAGGTTTGGCTGACCTGTCTGTTCGGCATTTATGGAAACGGTGCAGTTGAGCTCCTGCGCATTGGCCCCAAAAGTTACTGCCATTCCTAAAAAAATAACCAATATTCTAAACATGTGTATTCTTTATTATAAAATCAAAAATATCCTTTGCCACTTCACTTTTAGGTTTAACTGGAAAAGGAAGCACTTTATTGTCCGAGATCAAGGTAACCTTGTTGGTGTCGGATTGAAAGCCGGCGCCTTCATCTCGAAGCGAATTTAAAACAATTAAATCCAAATTCTTTTTTCTGAGTTTCCCTTTTGCGTTTTCCACCTCATTTTCGGTTTCCAACGCAAAGCCAACAAGGATTTGTTTATTTTTTATTTCACCAAGGGAAAACAGAATATCCTTGGTTTTCGTAAGTCGAAGCACCAAATCATCATCCTTCTTTTTTATTTTTTCTGAAGAAATTTCTGCTGGGCGATAATCGGCAACCGCGGCGCTGAGGATTGCAATATCAATATTGGGAAAATATCGGTGGGCCGCATCGTACATTTCTTCGGTAGAAGTTACTCGAATTATTTTTATGAAATTATTCTCGAGCTTTAAGCTTACGGGGCCAGAAACCAAGATTACGTGTGCCCCGAGGTTTGCTGCGGTTTCCGCGAGTGCATAACCCATTTTTCCGCTTGAATGGTTTCCGATGAAGCGCACGGGGTCAATAGATTCGTAGGTTGGACCTGCCGTGATCAATATTGTCTTCCCTTTTAAAGGAAGGCTTTTCAGAATGTCGTTTTCCATAAAAGAAACAATTTCCTCTGGTTCGGCCATTCTTCCCTGTCCAACAAGGCCGCTCGCGAGTTCTCCAAAGGCTGCAGGGATTTGAACATTCCCAAAACCTTCCAATTTTTTGAAATTGGCTTCCGTTGTGGGATGCTTGTACATATCCAGGTCCATTGCTGGGGCATAATATACCGGACATTTTGCAGAAGAATAAATTGCGAGCAATAAATTGTCAACCTTACCCGATGCCATTTTGGACATAGTATTGGCTGTTGCCGGGGCAATCAGCATAAAATCGGCCCAGAGCCCTAATTCCACGTGATTGTTCCATTTTGGATATACACTTGGATTTTCCGGGGAAGAATTTTCTGTAAAAGCGGAGAGCACTTCGTTTTTTGACAAAGTGGAAAGAGTAAGCGGAGTGACAAATTCCTTGGCCGAATCCGTCATTACCACTTTTACAATGGCTCCTTTTTTCACAAGAAGCCTAACGAGAAAAGCCGCTTTGTATGCGGCAATCCCGCCGGTAACGCCAAGCAAGATATTTTTACCGCTCAAAACAGCCATAATTCCCTAAATTCAAGTTCAGTTTAAATAAACACTTAAAGAAAGCCTTATTCTTCCTCAGGCTCTTCCTTTGTGTTTCGGTAATAGATTTTATCTTCTAACCATTCCTCAACGGCAAGGGCATGAGGTTTTGGCAAACGCTCATAGAATTTTGACACTTCTATTTGTTCTTTATTTTCAAAAATTTCCTCAAGGCTGTCATTGTAGGTTGCAAATTCGTCCAACTTCTCAAGGAGCTCTTTTTTGATATCCCCATTGATTTGGCTCGCTCGTTTTGAGATAATGGAAATTGCCTCATAAATGTTGCCTGTGGGTGCATCAATCAAATCTCTGTCATAAGTTATGGTGTTGACAGGTGCTTCTGAATTTTTAATATCCATGGTTTTTTAAGTGTTTAAATATTGGGTTTTGATTCTGTTGGAATCAACTTTTCCTCAATTTTCAGGTTGATTCCGTTTGCTTCAGCCGCAAATTCGCTGTTTTTATAATATTTGATATAATTGTTGTAGTATCCTTTGGCAATCCTAAGGCGCTCCTGTACCAAATACGGTACGCTTTTAATGGCTAGGTCATAAGCCGCTTTCAATTTGTAAAGGAACGCTTCTTCCCGAAAAACCGTTCCAGGATTGTCGGCTATGAAATTGTCAAAAGATTCAATGGCCGCCTTATAGTCCTCTATATGGTAATATTTTTTCGCCACCTCAAATTCCTTTTTCTCAAGTTTGGTTCGTAATTCGGTCACCAATTCATTGGTTTCTTTTCTTTTGGAGGAATTTGGATAGGCGTTTAGAAACTCCTGTAATTTAGCCAAGCCTCTGCGGGTTTCTGTTTGATCAAGGGAATATCGTTCTGAAAGCATATAAAAACTCTTTGCCGATTTAAAAGATGCCGCTTCCGTGCTATCACTCTGTGGATAAGCTTGCGCAAATCGCTCAAACTGATAGCCAGACATATAATAATCCCCAAGTTTATAATATGAATCGCCGTATATATACATTAGTCTTTCTCCTTGAGGTCTGCCCCGGTAGGTGGCCACCAATTGCTCCATCAACTTCAGGCCTTTTTTGTATTTCCCTATTCTGTATAGAGAATCGGCGAACTCATATTTTTTTCCCATATCATTCTCTCGCAACACGCGTTGATATTGGCTACACGAGGCAAAAAGCATGGAAATGCAAAAAAGTATAAAAAGTGGAAATCGCATGGGCTTCAAAAACATCCTGCAAAAATACGTATTTGCACAAAAATGAGCAAACTTATTATTACATCAAAACAATATCGATTAGAACCTTTGGTGCAGCGAGTTATCCCTTAGAACTGTTCTATAAATGAATCGATTTTTCCTCGCAAATCATCACTCACACCTACCAATGGCAGACGGACGGTATCTCCACAAATGTCGATTTTTTTGAAAACCGCTTTAATTCCAGCAGGATTTCCCTCGGCAAAAATATAGTCTATCGCCGGTGCTATTTTATAATGTAGTCTATACGCTTTTTCCACTTCCTTGTCCAATCCGTGCCTGATCATTTGAGAGAATTCCTTTGGAAAACCTTCTGCGATAACGGAAATGACCCCTGCCCCACCTGCGAGCACCATTGGCAAAGCGATCATATCATCACCCGAAATTACCAAAAAATCCTTTGGACATCCTGAAATCATTTTCATGGCTTGCACTATATCACCGGCTGCCTCCTTTATAGCGACGATCTTGGGAAAATCTTTGGCCAATCGGATCACGGTCTCCGGCAACATATTGGACGCCGTTCTTCCGGGTACATTGTATAAAATGATCGGCAAAGGCGCTTCTTTAGCTATTGCTGCAAAGTGTTGATAAATTCCTTCTTGGGTGGGTTTGTTATAATAAGGAGATACGGAGAGTATGGCGCTGAACGCAGAAAGATTCCGCGACTTCATTTCGGCAATCACTTCTTGAGTGTTGTTCCCACCAATGCCAAGGACCAAGGGCAACCGGTTATTGTTCGCAGCAATTATAGTATCGATCACAATTTGCTTTTCTTCCTTGGAGAGCGTGGCGTTTTCTGCTGTAGTCCCTAAAACCACCAAATAGTCGATCCCATTTTCTATATTGTAATTGACCACTTTTTTAAGACCATCCACATCTACAGAAAAATCGCTTTTGAAAGGTGTGACCAAAGCCACTCCAGTTCCAATTAATTCCTTCATATTTACTTGTTTTTTGTCATTATTGAATTTATCGAGCATTTGTTTCTGTCATATTTTCCGCATCACCTTTAAGTACTTCCTGATTTCGCTTTTAAAAAGTGAGGTGTCCTTTAGATCAACGGAAATGAGTAAATCAAAAAGTCTGCTATCTGCATTGTTGAAACCGATTTTAAATTTTGCGCGGCTTTCGGCTACCATTGCGTCCAAATATTTGTGTTTGCCCTTATAAACGGCAACCAAAACATCAAACGGATGATCGAGGAACTCCCGGGCATCGTTGCTGTGTATTTCTCCCCTCCAATTAAACTCCTTGTTGGTAATTTGGTTGTGCCTCAAAGTAGGAATTTTCTTTCGAGTTTCCACAAATGTGAACTGTTTGATGTTCTTTCTTTGTATGCCAAGCCCAACCCCAAATTCATTGAGCATCTCAAATTCGTCGAATAAAGATTCATCGATCAAATACCCCAGATATTTCAACGGTGTATTTCTCTGTGAAAAATCCCTTTCAGACAAATTTCGATTGGTCTGCTTTCTTAAAAAATAGTCTTCGATTTTCTTTATCACGAACTAGAGCTCAATCTATTTACAAAAATAGACTTTT
>CAZMDY010000066.1:0-10259 GCA_964565295.1 uncultured Aequorivita sp.
AGAAAATATAACACTCCAAGCGCCAATGCTATATCAGTCGCCATTGGGATTCCCCATCCATTGTGTACTTCTCCTGTTGGATTTAAAGCCAAATAAATGATAGCAGGGACGACCATGCCCCCAATCGCGGCGGAAATTGGCAACAGTGCCTTTCGAATATTCGATAATTCTCCAGCCACTATTTCTCTTTTCAGTTCCAGTCCCACGACAAAAAAGAACATGGCCATAAGCCCATCATTGATCCATTCAGCAATGCTGTATTCCAAATAAGATCTTCCGTCAAATTGAAAACCGAATTCGTGTTCAAAAAAGAGATGATACTGCTCATGCCACGGAGAATTTGCCAAGATAAATGCAACAAGAATACTGATCCCCAACACAAGTGACCCAGATTTTTCTTCCTGCATCAACCTTATAAATGGCTTTTTTATCCTGTCTATGGGGTAAACTCTTCTTCTTGGCATAATTTTTTTCAACAAATATCTTGGTAAACTATGAGAAAATGATTTTCCAAGCGTTAAGTTTAAGTGAAAAACTTTCTTTAAATTCCTAAAAAGCGAAAATTAAGAAATTTTCCTTCCAAGTTTTTGTCGGATTTAAAAACTTTTGGGAGTTGAAAAACCATTGGATTTTTTATCCGCACCTTTTACCATTCTTTGGAAGTTCTATAAACCACGCCCTTAAAAAGCGCTACCAATTCATCCCCCCGTTTTACCTCGACGATATTGAAGCCCAATTTGTTACCGACTTTTTCGATTACAGATTCTGCGGTCAAACAATCGCCTGCGTTCAATGCCACAATATGGTTGATTGAAGTTTCGATCGAAACCGCATATTTTCCGTGGGTGTTGGCCGCAAAGCCAAAAGCAGTATCTGCCAATGAATAAGCAATTCCGCCGTGGGCTTTGTTCATACTATTTAGCATTTCTTTACGAACGGTCATTGCAACTTTACACCTTCCCTTTTCAGCTTCCAATATTTCGATGCCGAGCCACGTGCTGAAAGCGTCTTGGCTGAGCATTTTATGTGGTATTTTACTTCCCTCCATTTAAATTTAAATAATAAATGCAAAAATTTAAAAGTCCAAAGTCAGGCGATCACTTTTACATTTTTTTATTGTTCAGCTTCACGTTTTACATTAAAAAAACGTACTTTTTCCCTTTTTCATTCTCCTTAAAATCGGCGAACATCGATAGCGATCTTCGTGATATTCATTGTAAAGTTCGTCCATTTTTTTAACGCACCAATCAATTCCTTTTTCGTCTGCCCAAGCCAATAATCCTTTTGGGTAATTTACGCCTTTTGTCATTGCATTGTCGATATCTTCTGCTGAGGCGATATTCCAAAAAAGGGCGTCGGCGGCCTCATTGATGAGCATCGCCAAAATTCTGTCAAAGATTTGTTGGCGCTTTTCGGAAGTTAAGGACTGATTGTTCTTGGAACTTTCTGGATTTTGTTTGCGACCTTCCGAGTATTCAAAATATCCTTTCCCACTTTTTCTTCCGAAATAACCAGCTTCCACAAAACGTCTTTGGGTAAAAGAAGGCTTGTAGCGCGGGTCAAAATAAAAAGCTTCAAATACAGTTTCCGTAACCGTATAGTTCACATCGTTTCCTATAAAATCCATCAATTCAAAAGGGCCCATTTTAAAACCTCCAATTTCCTTCATGGCCGAATCTATAGTTTCAAAATCTGCAATCCCTTCTTCATAAATCCGTAATGCTTCGCCGTAAAATGGCCGGGCAACCCGATTTACTATAAACCCCGGCGTGTCTTTTGCAACTGCTACCGTTTTTTGCCATTCGGAAATTATTTTCACTGCAGTTTCCAAAGTCGTACTCGATGTTTGTATAGAGGGAATTACCTCCACCAATTTCATCAATGGCGCAGGATTGAAAAAGTGGATTCCGATGCAACGCTCCGGTTTTTGCAGTGCTGAAGCAATGGAAGCAATGGACAGCGAAGAGGTATTGGAGGCTATGATGCAATCGTCCGAAACGAATTTTTCGATGGTGGCGAAAACATTTCTTTTTACGTCAATGTTCTCAACAATGGCCTCAATGGTCAGTTTTGATTTTTTCAGCTCCTTTAATGTATTTACATAACTGATATTCCCCTGAATCCTGTTTTTCTCTTCGGAATCGATTTTGCCTTTCTCAACCAAGCGGTTCAATATTCCTTCCAAAGCCACTTTTGACTTCTCCAGGGCGGCGATGTTCACATCGTATAACTTTACGGTACATCCCGCAGTGGCGGCAACTTGTGCAATTCCCATGCCCATTGTTCCTGAGCCTATTATTCCTACTTTCATTATGGTTTTTTCTGTTTCTGCGATTCTGTGAATGAATCTGTTTGGTAATTATTTCTTAAGTTCAGTAATCAAAGGTTCCAGCTCGAAAAATATTTGATTATTTTCCCTTAAAATTTGGCTTTCTCTTTTGAACAAAGGCGTCGACTCCTTCAGCATAATCTTCGCTTTGAGCTGATTCAATCTGGAGTTTACCTTCCATTTCCAACTGATTTTCCAAGGAATTATTCAGCGATTCATTTAACAACCGTTTGGTCAGACCCAATGCTTTTGTGGGCATATTGGATAAAATACTTGCAATGTTCATTACTTCCTCCATAAAATTTTCTGGGGAAACAACTTTATAAATCATTCCAAGTTTTTCGGCTGTTTCGGCAGAAATTTTATCGCCCAACATCATCAAGGCAGATGCTTTTTGGAAACCTATCAATCTCGGAAGAAAGAAAGTTCCGCCACTATCGGGGACCAAACCAATTTTGCTAAAAGCCTGAATGAAACTAGCATTTTCCGAAGCAATTACCACGTCGCAAGCCAATGCAATATTTGCTCCCGCCCCTGCTGCGACTCCGTTTACGGCGGCAATTATCGGTTTTTCAATTTTTCGAATCCGTGAAATAATTGGATTGTAATGTTCCTCAAGGATCTTTTTAAATCCTGGGTTCAATTCAGCAGAAGTTACTTCTTTTAAATCCTGCCCGGCGCAAAAAGCCTTTCCCTCGCCCGTTACAACAATAGCGCGAATGTTGGGATTTTTTTCACAAGCATCCAGTTTCTTCTGAAAAAGTAGTGCCATTTCACGGTTAAAACTGTTGAATACATCTGGGCGGTCCAAACTTAGAATTGCAATTTTATTGTTTATTGATTCTTTTATCATAATCAAAAAAGCTGAGATTTTCGTTCTTAGCAAAAATAACAAAGCTGACGGTTCTATCAGTACAAAAGCGTTTCTGTTTTTGTAAATCGAAGTGATCCAATCCTATTTTTTATAAACTATCTATCTTAAAAACATCACATCGACACAATTTGGCGAAATCAGGTGTTTTCTTTGTAAGAGAATTATTTGTTGAAGATAAATTCAACCTTCGGATTTGGAAAATCAGCATTCCACATCCTATAAAATCCAAGACTTTCGGGGCGAAAGCCCTCTAACTGGGGAGTACAAGAATGGTTTTCGACTCCGGAAGTAATTGGATAAAAATCACTAAGTTTATCGTTAAATTTAGATTTTCCCAATTGCTAACCCAGTTTCCATGGCTTTAAAACTTCTCGCTCTTTTCCCATTGGTTTTTATATTGTTGATCTCAACTACCGAAAACTGGCCTATTGAATCCGCAGACGAAATAACCTTGTCAAAATTCTCCCAGCTTTCCCCATGGGAAAAACGAGAAGCGATAGATGCTTTTTTGGCTGGGAATTGTGAATATAAAAGCATCAAGCTTTATGGGAAAGTGAAATTCGTCGAAGCTTTTGAAGATCTGAAAATCCAGTATGTCAAGGCATTTCCCGATATTAGAGTAAAGTTTGTAAATTCATTTCCTGATAAATGCGGAAAATGGCAGGAAGTAAATTCATTTCCCGATTTTACAGTGAGAGTAGTGGATGCGTTCCCCGATCTGAAAGTGGAACGTGTGGAATCTTTTCCTGGAATGAAATAATTTGTTCTTTAAAAAAATGGCACTATGTCAAATTTCAGTCAAATAAAACGTTGGGATATCATCATTTCCTTGATCAGGGACCGTTCCTTTCCATCCAAAAAGGAACTTATGGACCGAATGGAAGCAGATTACGAAATTTCAATTACAGCGAGAACTTTGGAACGGGACCTTTATTTACTGAAAACCGAAATGGGAGTGGAAATTTCGTATAATTACCACGAACGAGGCTATTTTATCGAAGAAGAAAGTCAAAATCAATTGGTGGATTTTCTTCAGTTTGCAGGACGTATTTTTTTGGGTGAATTATTTCGGGAATCACTAAAGGATTTCAAAATATTGAAAGAGCGCGTAAAACCGGAAGATTATTCTCAATATCAAGGGGTGGAATATATGCAACCGATTTTATTGGCCGTCAGGAACCATTTGACCATCCGTTTTGTCCACGAAAATTTTGAGCGCAACACAAAAACATTATACACCATCACACCGCTGCAACTTCGGGAGTACGATCGTCGATGGTACGTAGTAGGCGTGCCTGAAAATGAAGACCATATCAAAACGTTTGGACTTTCGCGGATTTCGAATTTAAAAACCAGAGGGCTTTCGTTAATTCGCCTTTTTGATTTCCAAGAGCAACTTGCAAAATTTGATCGAATCGTAGGATTGAATTATGACGCTGCCGACAAAGCTGAGTTTATCCGAATTGCCATAAGCAAGAAACAATATAAATACCTGAAAACATTGCCGTTGCACAAAAGCCAACATTTTGAAAAATCACTTCCGGACGGGAGAGTGGAACTGAGTCTGTTTTTGATTCCAAACTATGAGTTGAAAATGCAATTGCTCAAAATGGGCGATCAATTGGAAGTTCTGGAACCTGCTTTTCTCCGTAAGGAAATAAAAAAAACCCTGCAGCGAAGTTTGGAATTTTACCAAAGATAAATGGTTCCAACGTCTTAAATTTTCCCCTAGAATCTTAAGAACCCTACTCAGTCTTGACCTTTAACAATTCCACCAAATCTAAAAAATATGTGGCACTCCATATATCCAATTTTCTGTAATCCTTGATAAAGGGGCGAACATCTGCTTTTACGTTTTCAATTGGGGTGGCTTTGATTTTTTGGCGCAACAATTCCAGCAGATCGTCTTTGGAAATTGATTGGTTTTCCCAATCGCCGGTGTCCTTGGCACGTTGCAAGAAATGTCCTAAATCCAAAACAACTCCTTTTCTTATATACCATTCCATGTCATACCAATCTCTTCCCTTTACACGGTTTTTCCACTTTCTGAAAAGCAGCGCATGCATTTTCCCCGCAAAAAGACTCGGGAGATCAAAACATTTCACATAAAAAGAAAACGGACGCAACAAGAGCTTCTCTTCGGTCTGAAAACCCAACGGTGGATTTCTGTCCACTTCAATTTTAATCTTGACATTCTTGTTTGATCTTATTCCCATTTGCACCACAATATCTTCCAAAACCAATTCTTTCCACAGCGTTTCGGACTTTAAAAAAGCGGATTCAATTTCACTTATATGGATTTTCTGTTTCTTTCTAAGGGAAACACGCATTCCCAAACTTTCAAATTCCTCTTGCACAGCTTGGAAATATGGTTCTAATGTAAAATCCGGTTCTTTTGCCAGCAGCGAAAAATCCAGATCTTCCGAAAAACGATCCAGTCCATGAAATATACGCAGAGCAGTTCCGCCATAAAATGCAGCCCTTTTAAAAAAATCTGTTCGGGACAATCCGGCAAGCGCTATTTCCTGCATGATTTCCCGCAATGCGGACAGCACTTCCTCTTCATTATTAGGACTATATGATTCAACCCACTCTTTTATCATAAGGAACGTAAGGTATTTACAAGCATTTGCAAACTTGATGATTTTGGTGCATCCTCAACCCAACTTTCGATGGCATTGACATCCAGATTTGAAAGAACATTCTGATCCAAGCGCATATCCTGTGTCAAAAAATCAAGCGTTTGGAGGCGGCTTCGAAGTGTAACCCCCGAAGTAGTGATTATTTTGTCGCAAAGTGCTTTTTCTGGTGATGCTATCAAAACAAATTGATCGCTGTCAACTTGAACCCGCTGAAGTCCAAAGGAATAATAGGGAGCGACCAAATGACGATAACTGAACCTGCCAATGGGAGTTCTATAAACATGGGAAGTTTTTAGGGTGATGGAATGGATTTCGTACACCCGTTCAGGGATCATCTCCCAATGTGAAAGAGCAGATTCCAAGGAAATATAACTGGGCCCGCGTAAATGATTGGCGACCAAAAAGAGGTGTGGAATGGGCAAATCGGATTCAGGACCCGGAACATATAACCCCCGGCGAAGAGAAATAAGAAATCCACTTCGGATCAACTCACTTATTTTATCATTTGGGCGGTTATAATTGGCCAATACTTCGGATACAAACCGGTGGGGCAAGGGGGTATTGCTATAATTTCTTATAATTTTTTTTATGGACATGAGCTGTCATTTTATAGAAAGATAATCGGTTATAATTCGATTATCTTACCACAAATATACGAAAAATTGTATAATTAAAACACCTTAATCGGATTTTTTCCGATTATCACAACATAATTTTACATTTGAAGAGCTTTTTACCGTAAACATTTAAAATAATCAAACGGCTCATGACAGTCATCACATTTAAACAGGGCTTTGCAAGGAGTAGATCCAAATTGGCTGACAAGATGGGTTTGTGTGCTGCCACATTGCGGACACTTAACTAACTTTTGATTTCCCAAAAGAGCATCCTTATCATGGTTTTCGGAAAGAGGGCGGGCGATCCCGTATTCCTCCATTTTTTGAAGGCCTTCCTCAGAAATCCAGTCTGTGGTCCAAGCTGGGGAAAGGATCAATTCAATTTCGGCTTTTTTCCCTTTATTGAAAAATGCGGTTTTTAAATCATCGGCGATAACGTCCATAGCTGGGCAACCAGAATATGTTGGTGTGAGTTTTATATATACCACCTCTTTTTTTTCAATAGCTTCCCTAATAACCCCCAAATCCAGAACACTGATCACGGGAATTTCGGGATCTGGAACCGATTCCAAAATCGATATTAGATGTGGTTGTATGTTAGGTCTATCTATTACTGTCATTGTTCATTATATTTTTCAATCACCAATTTAGATTGGGATATGTTCTTTGCATATATTGCAATTCTGCCAGAATATATCCCATATGTTCGGTATGGATTCCCTGTTTTCCCCCTTTGTGGAAGTATTTTGATTCAGGAACTTTCAGGGTAGCTTCTTCCAAAACTTCATTTACTCTTTCGTAATATTCATTTTTAAGCTTAGAGAGATCAACTCCGATTCCTTCCTCTTGCATTGCTTTTTCGACTGGGGTTTGATTGAATAGTTCATCAGTATAAACCCATAAATCGTTGATTGCGGTTTGCATTTTCTGATGGCTTTCCTCAGTGCCATCTCCCAATCTTTTTATCCAATCTGAAGAAAAACGTAGATGGTAACTCACTTCCTTTAAGGATTTTGTCGCAATTGCCGCTAAGGTTAGGTCCTTGTTTTTTTCCAATTCTTTTAAGAACAAGAAATGATATACGTCGAACAAAAAATGACGGGCCATAGTGTAGGCAAAGTCTGTATTGGGCTGTTCTACCAATAAAACGTTTACATATTCACGTTCAGTACGGAGCATTGCGATGTCGTCTTCGGTCCTGCCATCTCCAGCAACTTTCGCGGCATATTGATAATAACTGCGAACCTGCCCCAATAGATCCAGTGAAATATTCGTGCAAGCAATATCTGTTTCCAAGCTCGGGCCGTGCCCGCAAAGTTCGCCCATCCGCTGGCCAAGGATCAAAGAGTTGTCGGCGATTGTGAGGATGTAATTATATAAATTTTTCATTTTGGTAATTTAAATTGAAGTTGAAAACGAAATCGAAGATGTTAATTATATTTTTTAAGAATGAAACGACAATTCTGATGAGTTGCTGCTGAAACTTCATTTACATCGACAAGGCCGGTTTTGATTTGTATATTCATATTCAGTCCGATTTCGTTTTCGATTTTAGTTTCGATTTCAATTTACATGTGTTTCACCTCATCCGGCAAATCATAAAAAGTGGGATGTCGATATATTTTATCTTTTGCGGGCTCAAACATTTCAGCATTGTGTTCTGGATTTGAAGCTGTTATATTTTTTGATTCTACGACCCAGATGCTTACCCCTTCATTTCTACGGGTGTACACATCGCGGGCATTTTCAAGAGCCATATCGGCATCTGCGGCATGAAGACTTCCAAAATGGCGGTGCTCCAATCCATTTTTACTTCTTACGAAGACCTCCCAAAGAGGCCAGTTTTTTTTGTCGGACATGAGAATTTAGATTTGAGACGAGAGACTGGAAATTTTTCAAACGTGTTATGTTTCACACGTTTCTTATATCGAGTCCAACGTTTATATTCAACTTGATTTTGCTGTTTTTCTTTCTTGGCTTTTTTCGGCATAAGCCATTGCGGCATTGCGAACCCATTCCCCACCTTCCCAAGCTTCAACCCGAGCTTTCATCCGTTCCTTGTTCATGGGTCCATGACCTTTCACAACTTGCCAGAATTCGTCCCAATCAATTTCTCCAAAGTCGTAATGCCCGGTTTTTTCATTCCATTTTAAATCGGGATCGGGAACTGTGATTCCAAGAATATCGGCTTGGGGCACAGTTTGATCTATAAACTGTTGACGCAATTCGTCATTTGATTTTCGTTTCAATTTCCACTTCATAGATTGCTCGGTATGGATCGACTCAGCGTCAGTTGGGCCAAGCATCATCAAGCTTGGCCACCACCAACGGTTTAGTGCGTCCTGGGCCATTGCTTTTTGTTCCTCGGTTCCGCGACAAAGTGTGAGCATGATTTCAAAACCTTGGCGCTGATGAAAACTTTCCTCCTTGCAAACACGGACCATCGCACGGGCATAAGGCCCAAAGGATGTGTTGCACAAAGGCACTTGATTGATAATTGCAGCCCCATCCACCAACCAACCAATTGCCCCGATATCTGCCCAAGTAATTGTAGGGTAGTTAAATATGGACGAATATTTCGCCTTTCCGCTGTGAAGTTGATCGTACATTTCCTCACGGGAAATACCCAAAGTTTCACAAGCAGAATAAAGGTAAAGTCCATGTCCCGCCTCGTCTTGAACTTTTGCCAAGAGGGCAACTTTTCTTCTCAAGGAAGGAGCGCGGGTTATCCAATTTCCCTCCGGCAACATTCCGATTATTTCCGAATGTGCATGTTGGCTGATCTGACGGATGTGCGTTTGTCGGTATTTTTCCGGCATCCAATCCTTTGGTTCTATCTTTTCGTCGCGCGCAATGCGGGCTTCGAAAATTTCCTCTAAGTTTTTTATTTCTTTTTCGCTCATAGTTTATTCTTTTATATACCTACAAGGTTTTTAAAAACCTTGGAGGATTTAGATTGCAAACAGGGAAAAATATCAAACATCAAAATCTACTTTTACTTTTTTTGTGATCGGGACCGATTGGCAACTGAGCACCAATTGCTGTCCAACTTCTTTATCGTCCAAGGCATAATTCACTTTCATTTCTACTTCGCCTTCAATAATTTGACATTTGCAGGTGCTGCATACTCCTCCTTTACAAGCAAAGGGCAGATCGGCCCCGGCTGCCAAAGCGGCATCCAAAATATTGTCAAAATCCTGGGTCATAGTAAACTGGAATTCTTTTCCACCATCAACAATGGTTACCTCTACTCCTTCTACATTTTGTTTTGCCAACCGTTCGGCTCTTTTGATATCTTCTTCGGAAAGCCCTGTAACGAACAGTTCAAAGTGGATCAATTCCTTTGGCAAACCTGCTTTTATAAGATATTCGCTGACATAATTTACCATTTTTTCCGGACCACACAAAAATACTTCGCTCGTGTCTGGGATATCGATGAAATTCGTCGTCAGTATTTTCATTTTCTCATCGTCAAAACGGCCATTGAACAATTCAATGTCGCGGCGTTCCTTGGTCAGGAAATAATAAATTTCCAAACGCCCAAAATATTTGTTTCTAAGTTGCTCCAACGTTTCCTTAAAGATAATGGATTTTGCCGTCCTGTTCACATAAAACAACTTACAAGTGGAATTCGGCTCTAAGGCCAAATGTGTCTTAATCATTGAAAGAACTGGTGTTATCCCACTTCCGGCGGCAAAAAACAAATAATTTTTTGGTTTGTCCGGATTCACATCAACCCCAAAAGTTCCACTTGGGACCATCACGTCTATCCGATCCTCTACTTGCAGTTCCGAATT
>CAZMDY010000067.1:0-10043 GCA_964565295.1 uncultured Aequorivita sp.
AGCTCGTCGGGCTCATAACCCGAAGGTCACAGGTTCGAGTCCTGTTCCCGCTACTCAGAAATCAAGCCTTCACAGAAATGTGAGGGCTTTTTTTGTAGAAAAATATTCTTTGCTATCTATGTTATCAGAAAATTTCGCATATTGATAGAAGGTTAAACAGGTCTTTTCCTGAAGAACTCTAAAGTTTTCTAATTTTTCGGTTAATTTTATCGGAAGTATTACTTTACACATAAAAGTGAAACGGAAATTTATGAAAAAACATACCCCGAGATATTGGATTACCGTCTATGGATCGTTAGCCGTGTTGTTGATTACGGTATATTATTCTGTTGAATTGTTGAATGTTGAAACCTGGGGAAAATTCATTCCGTTCATTAGAAAACTCAGTCTTAGCCTGTTTTCGATTACTATAATTTTTTTGTTGAGTAAGATAATATCGAAGATCATCAATACCCAAATACAGTCCGAGGGCGATCGATACAATCTGTTGCGAATTACTCGGTTTCTGGCAATTGTGTTCAGCCTTATTGTTACGGCTTCGTTTTTGTTTCAGAATCTTTATACTGCGGCGGCGACTTTTGGACTTATTACCTTGGTTTTGGGTTTTGCCCTTCAGGCGCCAATTACCTCATTTATTGCTTGGGTCTATTTGATATTTCGCCGCTCGTATCTTGTTGGCGATCGTATTCAACTAAATGGAATGCGTGGCGATGTGGTTGAAATAAGTTATCTAGACACTACCATATTGGAATGTAGCGGAGATTATTTGGGTAACGATCGAAGAAGTGGGAGGATTATCCGATTTCCCAATAGTCTGATTCTACGAGAAGAGATCATCAATTATTCCGGTCCGGATATTCCTTTTATCTGGAACGAGACGCCTCTTCAAATTGCATATACAAGCGATCTCCAATTTGTAGAAAACTGTCTTTTGGAAGCCGCCTTAAATGATTTCCAGGAACGCTACCCAAAATTGGCGAATGACAAACCTACATTTTGGGCGCCCGCAGTTTATTTCAGAATCAATTCCTATGCTTGGATGGAGGCCGTAATTTCTTATCCTGTGGAACCAAAAGATACCACTGGTCGCCGAAACCGGATTTTGAAATACGCCTTACCGCTTCTGAATGCTGAGCCAACTAAAGTTCAATTTCCAGAGGGCGTCTCGAGGTAACTATAATTGCCTGAAAGGTGGAATTCTATGGCTTTTCCTAAGTTTTATTGACTTCACAATTATCCTTTTTATCCACCTAAATTTTCCGTATCTTCATTTCCAAAAAAAAAGGAAAATGATCAAACATTCAATACAGAATCGACGTGCGGTTTTTCCTGCACAGTATAATGGCCAACCCATTTCAAAAGATGAAATACAGACTATTCTTGAGTCGGCAAATTGGGCGCCAACCCATAAACGAACGGAACCTTGGCGATTCAAAGTTTTTCACGGCGAATCGCAGTTGCGTCTGGGTGAGTTTTTATCTGAAACATATAAAAGGAATGCAGAAAAATTTTCGGAACGCAGTTTTGAAAAAATGAAAGAGAATCCTACAAAGTCTGGTTGTGTGATTGCAATTTGTTTTCGACGTGATGCAAAAGAAAGTATTCCGGAATGGGAAGAGATTGCCGCAACCGCCATGGCAGTGCAAAATATGTGGCTCACTGCTTCCGAAATGGGTATTGGCGCTTATTGGTCTTCTCCGGAAATAAAAAACCGGATGGGTGAGTTCGTTAGTTTAGAAGAAGGCGAAAAATGCCTTGGTTTTTTCTATATGGGAAAATATGATGGCGAATTACCGGAAGGATCGAGAAAATCTTCTATTGATGAAAAAACGGTTTGGATATAGGTTGGATTTCATCGACAGCCCTTTTTCGGATCAAAGCTTAAAAGACTTTGGGCTTTTATATGCTCTTTCATAAAAAGGAATAAGCACCGCTTTAGCGAAAAACAGGGGTTTTATATAATTTCACTATCCTTTTTGCTGTGCCTCAAACCGATTCAATCTCCTCGGTATGAAAATTTGTCGTGTATGTTTGAGTAAATTTGTACTTTTCAAGTTGAATTTATTCTTAAATGGCATATCGTCTTTTTGTTGTGGTCCTATTTTTTTGTGTGGCAACATCCTGCCAGTATTTTGAGACGGAAAAAATTTCGTCTGAAACCATTTATGAAGAAGAGATAAAGACCATAGAATGGAAAGAAGTGGATCGGTATCCATCTTTTCCGGCCTGTGAATCCATTTTGGAAAAACCAGCACAAAAAGAATGTTTTATCAACACCGTAAATTCACATCTTTATCAAGCCATAAGCCATCAGGACTTAGTTGCAATACGTGAGGTTTACGACACCGTAAAAGTGAAGTTTGAAATCGGAAGTTCCGCCCAACTTTCAATTATCGAAATAGAAATGGATTCGGTTCTTAAAAATGATTTTCCCGATTTGGAAATGTTGATTCGAAAGAGTATAGATTCCATAAAACCGCTTTCACCGGCCTACAAGCGCGGGGTTCCAGTGAACACCCAGTTTACATTGCCTATCGTGGTGCAATCCAATTGATTAAATACTGAATTTATATCCAATGGAAAAATCTATCGGAAACTGATTATTGCTAGTCATGGTCAGCGAATAAAAGTCGTGATATCCAACGGTAACATAACTGTTTCCCAATTTAATGTCAGCGCCAACACCAAAACTTACCGGGGTGTTGAAGATGCTCCCAGAGGTTGCCACTATTATATTATTGTCCGCAATGCTCGGCCTTTCCGTTTTAAAGGATGTGAGCGCAACAAATTTTGTGTTTACATACATCGAAAATCGCTCTGAATTGATAAATTTTAAACGATAGTTCAATCCTAATTGAGACATGGTATATTTATGTTCATTGCCTTCGAAAGTGTTTTTAAAATCCAGGACAATAGAATGCCTTTTTAACATCACCAAATCGACCAACTCCAGTTCCAGTCCAATGAATGCTTGGGATTCATTTGAGACATTCTCTGTAAAAATACTGTTGGTGGCTCCGCCAAATGCTCCAATTCGCAATTCCACCTGTTTCTTCCCATCACTGGGCAAGGTGTTTTCTTGGGTTGTTAGCCCATTATAAGCGTTGAAAAATTCCCGCAAGCTGGGTAAGGTCAGATCTACGTTATTAACGGAGATTTCCACATCGGCTGTATGTTTCTCTAAAGCCTTTTTGTATTCTTCCCGAAACTGTCCATTGCGTTCCGAGTTCCTTAGTTCAACAATGTGATTTCCTTTTTTTAGAAAATATCTGTTCTCTTCATCAAAATCATTCCAGAGAAGTTCCAGATGCCCTTGTACCTCCTTATTCAAACTGACTGTTTTTCTGTTAACAAAGTAATTTTCCTGTGCCATCGAAAAAAATGACAATAACAGAAAAAATACCAAAATTGGAATTCGATTATTCATTTGTGGGGATTTTAAAATTTGCCGCAAAGATACGACATTTAAGTAAGTAAAATCATTTTTATAAACTCAAAAATGAGGGTTACACGCTGACTGTTAGGATTTTACTAATAGTTGATAAATTTGTCAGAAATATAGATTGTATTTAATTTTTTCTGCTCGGTGAATCGCAGTTTTCGCAACTTTTTTCTGAATTTTTAAATTTTATTAAGTCCATTAGAGAACGCAAAATGAAGAACAAAAACAAAAAAGTTACTAAATGCCTGAAGAATGAGGGGAAAAAGAAGCGCCCATACTTTGAAAACAAAGCTGAAAATACGTTTATTCTTTCTTAAACTTACAGTCGGATTTTGTATCCTAATGAAAAATCAATGGGAAATTCATTATTACTTTCTAAATTCAGGCCAAGAATATCGTGATATCCAAAAGTTATGAACCCATTGCCCAATTTATATGCTGCCCCAACTCCAACAGCAATGGGCGAGCTGAAACCGCTTCCCGATTTAATTTCCGTTGTATAAGAGGTAAATGTGGCAAATTTGACTCCTGCATACGCTTCAAATTTTTCTGTTTTTATAAATTTAAAACGATAACTCAAAGAGGCCTGAAAGGCAGAATAAGGATTGTCCTTGCTTTTAAAAGTGTGTCGCAGATCAACCACGGCAACATGGCGTTTAAGTATTATAGGATCCACCAGTTCGATTTCCGCCCCAATCACGGCCTGGGTTTCGTTATTGTTGTTTTCGGTGTGAACGCTATTGGTGACACCGACATAACCGCCTAGAAACAATTGCAGTTGGATGCTTGATCTTTCATCAACAAAATTGGCATCCTTTAATGAATTGTAACTGACAAAAAAATAGCGAAGCGCGGGAAGCGTAAATTTTATCTTTCGGGTAGAAACAGGTGCATCGGCGGTCTGTTTCTCCAGTACTTTTTTATACTCCTCTATATAATGGCCGTCAATTTGAGTGTTTACCAACTCAACGATATAATCGTCTTTTTTTAAAAAATAACGTTGTTCTCCGTCGATGATGTTCCAAAGCAATTCGAGATCGCCCTTTACCTCGGTTTGTAATGCATAATTTTTGCCGTCTACATTATAATTGGTTTGAGACTGTATGGAAGGTGAAAAATATAGGAGACAACAGATTAAAGCAACAAAGATTGATTTCATAATGAAGTTGGTTAAGTTATTACGAAGATAGTCAATTTATCTATTGAAAGATATTTATTGTTCAAGGTTGTCTAAAGATAATTTAAAAATTTTTAAACTTTTGTTAGATTTGAAGCTAAAACCTAAGTCGCTAAAAACTTGGTGAATTTCGTTTTCTTAAGTTAAATTGGAATTGCCATCAAACTTATTCGTCGCTGTTTAAGTCATAAATTACAAGACCACGGTTTGCGACCTTATCTTATTTCCATGAAATCAGTGGGATTGACAAGAAAGTTGTTTATCACGTGTTATTTAATTTATGAAGCTTTTTAGTAGGTTCTTTTTAAGAAAACGGCTACATATAATATTTGGTTTTCTCCGGGAATAAATAACCTTAGAGCCTTGTTGCACTTGAAGAAAAAGTAATATTGCAATATCACATTTAAACGGTCCATCGCGCGGGTTTCTGCCACTTCTTCCAACTCCAAATAATATTATAAAATGCAATTTTTATAACCTTCTATCAGGTTGATCGCTTTAATGAGGAGAATTCATAATAACCAATTTCTTGAAATTAAGTGCTATACTGCCGCCCTTTCCAAGTATAGTTTCCTTTCAAACTTCCTATTACAGCTCTTGTTGTCAGCAAAGCATAAAGAAACGACATCCTTAGTGTATTGGTTATAGACACTTGTCTTCCAAAGAATCCAACCGCTTGGTTTATGACCAAATAATCAAGAAATGTTTTGGCAAAAAAAAGAATCACCCAGACTAACCAGTTTTTAAAATCAAAGATTGTCAACAATGGAATGGCCAACATTGAGAAGTTGACCAAAAACACCAGAACACCAAGGCACAAGGTGAATGGATTTTTGAGTTTTGCTGTTTTGGATCCCCATCTGATTCTTTGTTGCAGCACATTTTCCCACGTGTTTTGTGGTTGGGTGGAAACAATCGCCTCTTTGGATTTTAGGAAACGCACTTGTCCCGGAAATGTTTGTAGCATTTTTTCCAATAAAAACACATCGTCGCCACTCGCATGCTGGTCATTTCCGCAGAAACCATTTACTTCCTCAAAGGCAAATTTTTGATAAACCAGATTTGCACCATTGCATAATATGGGCCATTTTATGCCAAAACTTCCCATCGTGGCAAATTGGAGTGACATGCCGTCCAAAAATTGGTACTCCTGCAAAAAACTTCCATTGCTTGTATTTGCTACCGGTCCACAAACCATAACAGTGTTTTCATTGAGGTCTTGTTGTGTTTGGATAAAGGAATCCATAGTTTCTAACCAGTCTTTGGGAAGTTCACAGTCGGCGTCTGTGCTGGCGATCCAGTCATATTTCGCATTTTTGATGGCTTCTAAAATAGCATCTTTTTTAGGAGAATTGGAGCGACGGTTATTTTGGAGCACTCGGATCCTGAAACCAATATTTTCGCTCATTTTTTCTATTATTTCCACAGAATTGTCTTCTGAGAAATCATTGACGAAAATAATTTCAAGATTTCCAAGGGGGTAATTCAGTTTGGCAATACTGCGCAAAAGTCTTCGAAGGTTTTCCGATTCATTTCTAAAAGGAACCACCAAACTGAAACGGTTTTTAGAAGGTCTTGCATTAGGGCGATAAATAGGGATTTTTATAAAACCGAACCAAAGGAGTATTATGCAACTAAAATATAATCCATAAACTATTAGTATTCCGATGATCATTGGGGGGATGGTTGGTAGGTAAGCACAAAAAAACTTCCCAGAATGGAAGGTAAAACAAAATTGAACATCCACATAGTAAGAACCGTAGAGAGAACAATCAGTTCCGCAATTCCAACAAATGAAAAAACCCACACCGCCACGCCGCCTCTGACAACTACATCAAAAATAAAAATCGTAGGCACAAGAGAGGCCAAAAAATACATAGTGAAAATCAGCGCCATTGCGGTCAGAAAAGAAATCTCGGCCCCGAAAAAAACAAGCAGCCAATAAAACATAATACTGAAAATCAGATATCGGATAATAGAGTAAAAACAGATTTTTAGTTTCAATAAATATGGAAGATTTCTAAAAAATCCGATAACAGTTTCGAGTGAAAATCCTTTTAGAAAGACTTCTTTCTTTCTGAAAAAAAAGCCTAAGGCACCTATAAAAAACAAAGTGATTATAAAGAAAAACAATGAATTCCTTGAATAGGCAACATTGTAATTTCCAAGGAAGTATAAAATTCCGATTATTCCAAAAAATCCGGTTGTTGCCAATTGTGACCCATTGGAAAGAAAATTTAGCAACATCACTTTTTTACGGTCGTACTTCTTAAAAAACAGGACTTTTGCTGCGTATTCCCCTATTCGGTTGGGCGTCGCCATAGAAACCGTCAAGGAGGCCAAACTTTGTTTTAAAGCTGTTTTAAAATCCATTTTCTGAACGGTGGATGCCAGAAGCTTCCATTTCAGAATTTCAAAATACCAGTTTAGGGCTGCCATAGAAACAAATAACAGCAGAAAATAAGTCGTACTTACCCCTTTTGAAATGAGTGCCTTTACAAAAACCCCGAGCTCCAGCTCTGGATTGATCTGCAGACGATAAAAAATATATCCGAAAGTGATGGCAAGAAGCAAAACCTTTGCCACGGCAAGCAGATATTGTTTAGTTTTGTGCTGTACGGCCATTAGGCTAAAATACGAATTCCCGTGGATCTATCAGGAAAAATCACATGGTGGGAAATATCAATACGATGAAATCAGAACGAATTATTCTCGGCATCGATCCCGGAACCACCATCATGGGTTTCGGTTTGATCCGTATTGTGGGAAAAGAGATGCAGTTTATGCAGTTGAATGAACTTCATTTGAAAAAATACGACGACCATTACGTAAAGTTGAAATTGATTTTTGAACGCACCATTGAATTGATAGACAGCCATCATCCAGATGAAATAGCCATCGAAGCACCTTTCTTCGGAAAAAACGTCCAATCCATGTTAAAACTTGGCAGGGCTCAGGGGGTAGCTATGGCTGCCGGTCTTTCCAGGCAAATTCCCATTACTGAATATTCCCCGAAAAAAATTAAAATGGCAATTACCGGAAATGGGAATGCCAGTAAGGAACAGGTGGCTAAAATGTTGCAAAGTCTTTTAAGCCTAAAGACCCTGCCCACAAATCTGGACAGTACAGATGGTCTTGCGGCCGCTGTCTGCCATTTTTACAACTCAGGGAAAATAGAGATCGGGAAAAGTTATACAGGATGGGCTGCTTTTATAACCCAGAACCAGGACCGTATAAAAAAGTGAATTCCATAAGTAAAGGCTTAAGGATTGAAAATGTTTGAGAACAAAAAGATGCAGAAATCTGATAACGCTTTAGAGAATTTCGGAATTTATATCCATATTCCTTTTTGCAGACAGGCTTGCCATTATTGTGATTTTCATTTTTCAACTTCATTTAAGAAAAAACCTGAACTGATAGATGCGTTATGCCAAGAGTTGATTTTGCGTAAAAATGATTTAGAGGGTAAGGTGGAAACCATATACTTTGGCGGAGGAACCCCAAGTTTGCTTGCTTTGGAAGATTTGGAACAGATATTTGGAACGATTTATTCAAATTATACCCTTTCGGCAAACCCTGAAATCACTCTTGAAGCAAACCCGGACGATCTTACGCCTATAAAAATCCAGGAACTCTCAAAATCTCCCATAAATCGGCTGAGCATAGGCATCCAATCTTTTTTTGAGGAAGATTTAAAGTTGATGAACCGCGCCCACAATGCCAATGAAGCTTTGGAATGCTTAGTAAATGCAAAAAACTACTTTGAGAATTTCAGTATAGATTTGATTTACGGCATTCCTGGAATGTCGGCGGCACGATGGATGAAAAACCTTGAAACTGCTTTATCGCTCGATGTACCGCATTTATCCTGCTACGCGCTAACGGTGGAACCACGAACCGCTTTAAAATCACTTATCGAAAAAGGGAAAGTTCCTCCGGTCGATGAAGAGGTAGCAAAAGAGCATTATGAAATCCTTTTGGAAATTACTGAAAAAGCCGGATACGATAATTACGAGTTCTCCAATTTCGGAAAACCCGGTTTCCAAGCTAGAAACAACACTGCTTATTGGGAAGGGAAATCCTACTTGGGAATCGGCCCTTCCGCCCATAGTTACGATGGGAAAAGTAGGAGTTGGAATATAGCAAACAATACTAAGTACATAAAGAGTATACAAGCGGGCCAAATACCTTCGGAAAGGGAAATTCTTTCGAAAAAGGATAAATACAACGAATATATTATGACCGCCCTTCGGACCAAAAAAGGGGTTTCCCTAGATAGGATCGAGGCGGATTTTGGGGTGAAGTTTTTGGAATATGTAATGGTCCAGGCACTCAAACCCATAGAAAATGAACTTTTGGTTATCGAGGATCAGAATCTGAAAATCCCAAAAAAAGCTAGGTTTCTGGGTGATGGGATTGCAAGTGATCTGTTTATGATCTAAGGGTTTCGGCAAAGAATAAAATTAGAATCGTATCTTCGTTTTTTAAAAATTTTCGGGTGAAAACTATCATTCAACATAAAGATACCTTTATAGAAGTTGATCTTTCCAAACCTTTGGATATTTCAATTCCGTTACGGAATTCTGAAGAAAACCCTTTGGCCTGGTACCAAAAGAAACCCTCGATGGAAGCAGTGCGAATGGGTGATTGGGTAGGAAAGGTTTCTGAAGGTGGGTCGGTAAATTTCAACAATGTATTTTTCAATCCGCACGCCCATGGCACGCATACGGAAAGTTTTGGCCATATCTCAGAGAATTTTTATTCTGTAAACGATGCTTTAAAAACCTTTTTCTTCCTAACGGAAGTGATCACCGTTCAACCAGATATATTAGACGAAGACGAAATTATTTCCGAAGAAAGTATATCAAAGGCTTTAAACGGAACTACACCCGAGGCGATCGTAATCAGAACATTGCCGAACCTTATTTCCAAAAAATCCAAACATTGGTCCAATACCAATTGGCCATATTTAGATGAAAAAGCCTCTCTTTTTTTACGGAAAATTAGAGTAAAACACCTGTTGATCGATCTTCCCTCGGTTGATAGGGAGCAAGATGATGGTAAGCTTGTGGCGCATAAGGCATTTTGGAATTATCCGGAAAATCCGCGCAGGGACTGCACAATTACCGAAATGGTATTTGTTCCGGATGCCATTGCCGACGGAACTTATTTGCTAAATCTTCAAATGGCTTCTTTTGAAAACGATGCGTCGCCGAGCAAGCCGGTCTTGTATAAAATCTTATAATATGGCTACAACTTTAAAAATTGAGGAATTAGCGCAATTTATTTTGGGAATCGTTCTTTTTTCACAACTCGACTTTGTTTGGTGGGTTTTTCCGGCCCTGATTTTACTGCCGGACCTTGGCATGGTCGGGTATGCTTTCAATGCGAAAATAGGCGCATTCGTTTACAATCTCTTTCACC
>CAZMDY010000068.1:0-10038 GCA_964565295.1 uncultured Aequorivita sp.
GTGCTTTCTGTAAACAGGAACTTTATGGCCAATGCCATGAAGCTAATCCGCAAGCTACTGCCGCCGGCGGAATTTTTGGATATTCCCATACCGCCGGGGGGTATAATGGAGGTCAAGCGGAATATGTGCGGGTTCCTTATGCCGATGTGGGGCCTACCGTTATACCGGATTGGATGGATCCCGATGATGCAGTGCTGCTTACAGATGTTGTGCCTACTGGATATCAGGCTGCCGAAATGGGAGGAATTCAAGAAGGAAATACCGTTGTGGTTTTTGGTGCCGGCCCAATTGGCATAATGGCTGCGAAATCTGCTTGGTTATTTGGAGCGGGTCGGGTTATTGTAATTGATAAGCTCGATTACAGGCTGGAATTCGTAAAGGAATTTGCCCAATGTGAAGTATATAATTTTCAGAATTTGGAAGATCCTGTAGTTTTTATAAAAAAAATAACCGATTCCTTAGGAGCCGATGTGTGCATTGATGCCGTGGGGTGCGAGGCGGCAGGAAATACGATGAATACAATTCTGGGCAGAAAAACACTTTTACAAGGAGGAACCACGACTGCGTTACATTGGGCAATCAATTCCGTCAAAAAAGGAGGCATTGTCTCTATCGTTGGAGTATATGGACCTACGGATGCCTTGGTTCCTATAGGGAATGTGGTGAATAAGGGAATTACAATTAGGGCGAGTCAAACTTCAGTAAAGAGGTTGCTTCCAAAGATGATCGAGCATGTAAAAAATGGAATTATTGATCCAAAAGCTATGATCACACACCGCATTCCATTGGAGGAAGTGGCTGAAGGATATCATATCTTTAGTCGAAAACTAGACAATTGTATTAAGACTGTCCTTATTCCGCCTTCGGTTTAAAGGCAGGAATAGCGTTTAAACACTTTAAAAATAGATTTTATGATGGGAGATGAAACTAAACCACAAGATTTCAGAAATGAAAATGGCGGCGATCATAGCCATATAAAAGGATGGGGAATTGATAGAGATCCTAAGAATGATCCAACGTACCCAATGAAGACCAGAACAGATGAGGAAATTAAAGGATATACGTGGGAGCGCCCTGAGCAGCAGCCCGAAAAAGTCGAAATATTAAAGTCTGTGGAACGGCCAAACATACCTGCGGTTTTTGGAAATACCATACCACCTTCAGGCATTAGTGGCGCACTTCGAAGGTTTGCCTTCAAATACAGCGAATCCAGTTACGGAAGGTGGTTACCGCTAATAGTAGCCGACCGGGTGGGAGCGGTTGAAGGAGTTATTGAGGACCTGAAAAAAGGTCATGTTCCCAATCTCTTTGCTGAATACGGGCTAAAATCTGAATGGAAATACAACCGAAAGAATTTTGTGCTAAAAACTGCAGTAACTGTAGCTGTGATTGCCGGAATGGTTTTATTTCTTTCCCGAAAAAAGAGACGTTAAGATCTATTTTATATTAATCAAGATGCTGATATTTTACCCCGCCTCTTTAAATTTCTCTACAAAAGAAGCTATCTTTTGAAACACGCTGTGTCTTTTTTGTCAAATACTGAGGATTGAAAGAACTCAAGAGATCTTAAAAGAGATGATAGGGTTATCTTAAACCTGAAAACAGACTTAAACCTAAAATTGAAAAATATAATGACGAATGGAAACGCGTATCCTTTTACGACAGCGGTTGAGGAGCAGGTCCGTTGCTGCTGGCAGGTTTTGACCCATTGTCAGGCAGAGGCACAAATTCATCGTTGTCGTTTGGTGGCAGTATGATCTTTCCTGTTTTCCAGTCATGTTTGGCCTGTTCGATGCGCTCTTTGCTTGAGGACACAAAATTCCACCAAATAAAACGTTCTCCCAAAGGCTCGCCCCCGAGAAGCATGAATTCCGATTTTTCCTTGGCGCGGATAGTAGAGCTCTCATTTTTTGAAAAAACGATCATCTGGCCCTTACTATAAGTCTGTCCAGCTATTTCCAGATTTCCGTGTGCAATATATATGGAGCGCTCAGAATGTTCGGAAGGTAGTTCGAATTTGATCCCTTTTTCCAATTTTACGTGTAGATAGAACAAGGGCGAATGGGTATGTACTGAGCCCTTTAGGCCATAAGCGTCACCGGCAATCAACCGCATCCATAGGCCTTTGTCGGTATAAATAGGCAATTCTTCTGGTTTATAATTGAAAAATGTAGGATCCGATTCCTCATATTTTTCAGGCAATGCCACCCAGGTCTGCAACATTTCCAAACCACCCCTCTGCAGTAGTTCTGGATCCTCAAAACGCTCAGAATGCGCAATGCCCTTGCCAGCAGTCATCCAGTTCACCTCTCCCGGACGGATGATCTGCTCCACGCCCAGACTGTCTCGATGAGTGACGTTGCCACTGAACAAATAGGTTACGGTGGACAACCCGATATGCGGATGGGGCAACACATCCATAGATGTAATTTCGGACGGAAAAGTGCTTAACGGTCCCGCGTGGTCCATGAAAATAAATGGGCCCACCATTCTCTTTTTGCGAAAGGGAAGTATTCTCCTAACGCTGAGATGGGAGCTGATGGCCGCTTCACGGGCTTCGATGATAAGTTTTGGCATAGTTTTGTTTCTTGGGTTAATTTTAATCAGCGATCATTTTACAGGTGCATTCAGTGAATTCACTCGTTTGTCCTGAGTAGTCAAATTTACAAATCAAATTTGAGAAATTGCTCAATCGAATGACTGGGTGTTTGTATATCGTCTTTAAGGGTTTAATTCCACCTGTTGTTTGAAATGGTCAATATGGACAGGAATGCTACTCACTTTCCGCCTCTCCTGTGGGCTGCATCAGATCGATCATTGTCTTTCACGCTGTGTTTATGATATGAATATTGAAACCTCCTTAAACTTAAACGTTCAATGACTTCTTTGTTTTTTCAGGTAAAACTTCGAAGATTTTGGTTTTGGTCTCGAACAGATTTTGGCTGGAAATTTAAATATTTAAATGTTTTCCCAATTCTAAATCCCGTAAAATAGACTGATTTTAAATATCTTTATTCGACTTTCGATAGTTTGTTTTTAATTATTGTTCTCAAAAATAAGTTGTAACTTGCCTTAAAATAATCTTCATTCACAACTTATTGATTGTTAATTAAATATGTTTTAAACGAGCTATATTTCACCTCTCTAATATAGCTTCGAAATTCATTATTACTGTTATGCGAAAAGAATTTTACATTATATCCACCATTGCACTAATAATAACGTTTGCTTTGGGGTTTTTTCTAAGTTCGAATTGGTATGTCGTATTTGGAATTGTGGTTATCATTACCTATCTCGGATATTATGATGTTTTTCAAACCCGACACACTATTATGCGGAATTACCCGGTTCTCGGACGATTGCGTTATGTTTTGGAGGAACTTCGTCCGAAGCTCTACCAGTATTTTATTGAATCTGATATTGATGGCCGCCCTTTTAATCGAGTAGATCGATCAACGGTCTATCAGAGGGCGAAAGGCGTGCGGGACACTATTCCATTCGGGACTCAGTTGGATGTGTATGCGGAGGGATACGAGTGGATCAGCCATTCCATCGCGCCCAAAGCCTTTGACTCGTTGAATCATGACCCTCGCGTAGTGATCGGGAACAAGGATTGTAAACAGCCTTATTCCGCAAGCATTCTAAATATTTCGGCCATGAGCTTTGGCGCCATTAGTGCCAATGCAGTAAAGGCACTGAACGCCGGAGCCAAGATTGGAAATTTTGCCCACAATACAGGTGAAGGAGGCCTGAGCGACCACCATTTGGCCGAGGGAGGGGATTTGATTTGGCAGATAGGAACGGCCTATTTTGGATGCCGGGATGAAGAAGGAAATTTTAACCCGGAACTGTTTGCTGAAAAAGCAAAGAATCCGAACGTAAAAATGATTGAACTTAAAATTTCCCAAGGTGCGAAACCAGGCCATGGCGGGATTCTTCCGGCCGAGAAAAACTCAGAGGAAATTGCTAGGATCAGGCACATCAAGCCGTATGTCAAAGTGGTTTCGCCTCCATACCATTCTGCCTTCAACACTCCTTTGGAGATGGTGAAATTCATCAAGACGCTTAGGGATCTATCTGGAGGAAAACCTGTTGGATTCAAACTTTGTATTGGCTACAAAAGTGAGTTTATCTCGATCTGCCAGGCTATGCGCGAACTGGATATCTATCCCGATTTCATTGCTGTTGATGGCGGCGAGGGAGGAACTGGAGCTGCACCACCTGAATTCAGTAATTACGTAGGCGCACCATTGATCGATGGGCTTGATTTTGTGCATAATATCCTAAATGGGATGGATATACGAAAGCATATTAAGATTCTCGCTTCAGGAAAGATCACTTCTGCTTTCCACATAGCCCGGGCCATTTCGTTGGGAGCGGATGCCTGTTACCAAGCAAGGGGGATGAAAATGGCGTTGGGATGCATTCAAGCTTTGCTCTGCAATACCAACAAATGTCCTGTGGGAATTACCACCCAAGATCCGAGCCTGACCGTTGGTTTGGTGCCTGAGGACAAAAAATTCCGGGTAGCAAATTACCATAATACTACAATAAAGAATTTCGTGGAGCTTCTTGGAGCCACAGGTGTGGATGAAACAAGGAACCTGACGCGTTCCCATATCTATCGTCGTATTTCATTAAACGATATGATCACTTACGAAGAATTGTTCCCTTCTATAAAAATAGGTTCTATGTTAAACGGAGAGATTCCCCAGAAATATCAATTGGACTTTGCTTATGCCAATATGAATCGCTGGGGAATCCATCCTGAAGAAGCCTTAAACAATTAGATAACGGCTTTCTCTTCAAAATAATAAGGAAGTAAGCAACTACGACTTACTTCCTAAACAAACTGCTCAAGAGACTGATAACGAGAAGTACCAGAAAAATATAAAATATTATTTTGGCAATTCCTGCAGCTCCGGCAGCAATACCACCAAATCCAAAAATGGCGGCTATAATCGCAATAACAAGAAATATCACTATCCAACGTATCATAACTTATAGTTTTTAGGATTAATACATTAAAGATAGATTTGATTCACTAAACTTGTTATTGTTTTTTAAACTTTTTAACATTATAGCTTAAATAACGCATAAAACGTAGCTTTAAAAATGGAATTTTTTTCATTTAGATAGGGAATTTTCGATTGTGACAAAGCATTTCACAATTAGGAGTCTTGCTTTATACCATAAAAAAAACCGTACCCTTTTTCAAGGTACGGTTTTCGTTGTAGTTAAAAATGTTTATCGACTTTGGAACTCCAAAGTACTATTTGACTTCCTCAAAATCTACATCTTCCACATCGCTGTTGTTTTCATTGTCTGATGTGTTGTCAGTTTGGCCTTTGTTTCCGCTATCGCCTGTTGGGGCTTCTTGGGCGTCGGCTTGGGCCTTGTACATTTCTTCGGAAGCGGTTTTCCACGCTTCGTTAATTTTATCCAAGGCAGGTTGGATCGTAGCTACATCCTGTGATTGATGGGCTTTCTTCAATTCTTCCAAAGCTTCTTCAATTGGTTTCTTTTTATCGTCAGATAATTTTTCGCCAAATTCTTTCAGTTGCTTTTCAGTTTGGAAGATCATTGCATCCGCCTCGTTCAATTTGTCTACTTTTTCTTTAGCGGCCTTATCGGATTCGGCATTTGCTTCGGCATCTGCTTTCATCTTTTTGATTTCCTCTTCCGTCAATCCGGAGGAAGCTTCAATTCGAATGTCCTGTGATTTATTTGTAGCCTTATCGGTAGCACTTACTTTAATGATACCATTGGCATCAATATCGAAAGTCACTTCAATTTGTGGTGTACCTCGTTGTGCTGGTGGAATTCCATCCAAATGGAAACGCCCGATTGTTTTGTTGTCATTGGCCATTGGGCGCTCTCCTTGCAGAACGTGGATTTCAACACTTGGTTGATTGTCTGATGCAGTGGAGAAAATCTGACTTTTCTTGGTAGGAATTGTGGTGTTTGCCTCAATTAGCTTGGTCATCACCCCTCCCATAGTTTCAATTCCAAGTGAAAGTGGAGTTACGTCCAGAAGCAATACATCTTTTACGTCTCCGGTCAATACACCTCCTTGTATAGCTGCTCCGATGGCAACTACCTCATCTGGGTTCACGCCTTTATGTGGTTTTTTTCCGAAGAATTTTTCCACAGCTTCCTGCACGGCTGGAATCCGGGTGGATCCACCAACCAAAATAACTTCATCAATATCACTTTTGCTAAGGCCGGCAGCTTTCATGGCGGTCTCGCAAGGCTGCATTGTTCGTTTTACCAAATCATCAATTAACTGCTCAAACTTTGCACGGGTCAAGGTTTTGACCAAGTGTTTTGGTCCACTGGAAGTGGCAGTAATATAAGGTAAGTTAATTTCAGTTTGGGTGGCTGATGACAATTCAATTTTTGCTTTCTCTGCGGCTTCCTTCAATCGTTGAAGCGCCATAGGATCTTTTCTTAGGTCAAAATCCTCTTCAGTTTTAAACTCATCGGCCAACCAATTGATTATTTTTTGGTCAACGTCATCCCCTCCCAAATGTGTATCGCCATCGGTTGCAAGAACCTCAAAAACTCCATCGCCCAGTTCTAGGATGCTCACATCGTGGGTTCCTCCACCGAAGTCAAAGACTACGATTTTTTGGTCTTGCCCCTTTTTATCCAGACCATAGGCCAACGCTGCAGCGGTTGGCTCGTTGATGATTCGTTCTACTTTAAGTCCTGCAATCTCGCCAGCTTCTTTTGTAGCTTGACGCTGACTATCGTTAAAGTAAGCAGGAACGGTGATCACCGCACGGCTAATGTCCTGTCCCAGATAATCCTCAGCGGTTTTCTTCATTTTTTGAAGAATCATTGCACTGAGTTCCTGCGGAGTGTACATTCTGCCATCGATATCGATTCGAGCAGTGTCGTTGTCGCCTTTCACCACTTTATACGATGAATGCTCTGTTTCGGCTCTTGATTCAGAATATTTGTTCCCCATAAATCTTTTAATGGAGCTAATTGTCTTTGTTGGGTTGGTGACCGCTTGTCTTTTTGCCGGGTCACCAACTTTAATTTCACCACCTTCCACAAAAGCGATCACAGAAGGGGTAGTTCTTTTTCCTTCGGCATTAGGAATAACCGTTGGTTCACTACCTTCCATTACTGCAACGCAAGAGTTGGTTGTTCCTAAGTCGATTCCGATTATTTTACTCATAATTTGCTGTTTTTATAATGTTATGTTCCGATTTTTGTTTTTTTACATGCCCAAAACTTTCAGGCGAAACATAGAAGACAAGGATTGTGCCAGTGGAAAAGTTTATGACAACCTGTCATATTAAAATGGTAAAAACGCCAAAAGTTTATGGAGAATAACGGTTGAGGATCATTAACAGGTGCGATTATATGTTTATTCCGTACTTTTATACTTAATTGTTTTTTTATGGTTAACCAACAAATTCTTCACCCTAATAGCATCGTTATTATCGGTGGATCAAACGATATCAAAAAACCTGGCGGAAATATTCTCAGAAATATTCTCTTTGGCGGATTCAAGGGTACCTTGTGTGCCGTCAATCCAAAGGAAACAACAGTGCAAGGAATAAAAAGTTATTCTGATCTTAAGGAAATTCCCTCCACCGATCTTGCGATTCTCGCAATTCCTGCCAAATATTGTCCAGAAACCGTAAAAATCCTTGCCTCGGAGAAAAACACAAAAGCATTTATAATTATTTCGGCAGGTTTTGGCGAAGCTGGAGCGCAAGGAAAACAATGGGAAGAGGACATAAGAAAAACAGTTGATGAAGTTGACGGATGCCTAATCGGACCCAATTGTATCGGGGTTATCACGGAACATTACAAAGGCGTTTTTACGGCGCCCGTTCCTCATTTTGACCCTCGTGGTTGTGATCTCATTTCCAGTTCTGGCGCCACGGCGGTGTTTATAATGGAAGCCGGAATGGCATTGGGGGTTTCATTTGCACATGTTTTTTCTACTGGAAATGCAGCGCAAACCTCGGTTGAAGATGTCTTGGAATATATGGACCTTCATTATGATCCTCTAAAAGATTCTACAGTAAAATTATTGTACTTGGAAACAATTTCTGATCCTCAAAAATTACTGAAACACGCCAGTTCATTAATTAACAAGGGAGCAAAAATTGCAGCAATAAAAGCCGGCAGCACAGCGGAAGGAAGTCGGGCGGCCACTTCGCATACGGGTGCTATTGCAAATAGTGATATGACCGTCCGCGCCTTGTTTAACAAAGCCGGAATAGTATATTGTAGCAGTCGGGAGCAGCTTTTGAGCGTGGCTTCCATTTTCAACTATAAAGAATTGAACGGAAAAAATATTGCCATAATTACACACGCAGGTGGATCCGCTGTTATGTTGGCAGATGAACTGTCCCGCGGCGGATTGAAAGTGCCTGAAATTAGTGGACCCAATGCCGAAAAACTTAAAACATTGCTGCATCCTGGGGCTTCAGTGGCCAATCCAATCGACTTTTTGGCGACGGGAACAGCGGAGCAACTCGGAATTATCATAGACTATTGTGAACATAAATTTGAGGAAATCGATGCTATGATCGTGGTCTTTGGAAGCGCTGGTCTGTTTGATGTTGAAAATGTGTACAATGTTTTGAGCGTGAAATTGGAAATATGCGACAAACCTATTTTTCCTGTTTTGCCATCAGTGGTTAATGCGCATCGTGAAATCCAATCTTTCTTAAAAAAAGGATATATCCATTTTTCGGATGAGGTAGTTCTGGGAAAAGCATTGGCGCAAGTTTATAACACCCCTGCTCCTACTTCGGAAACCATTTCCTTGCCCGAGGTGGATTCTAAAAAAATCCGTAATATTATTGATTCGGTAGATGATGGCTATCTATCTGCTCTACATACACAAAAGCTTTTGGACGCAGCGGGGATTCCACGGGTGTTGGAACTTGTTTCAAATTCAAAAAATCAATTGCTGTCCCATATGGCCACGATGGATTTTCCTGTGGTGATGAAAGTTGTTGGCCCTCTTCACAAATCGGATGCCAAAGGGGTGGTACTGAATATAGCCAATAAAGAAGAAGCTTCGGAAACCTTTGATTTACTGATGAAAATTGATCTAGCCAGCGCAGTTATGATGCAACCTCAATTGGCGGGATTGGAACTGTTCGTGGGCGTAATGAAAGAGGCGGGATTCAACCATACTATTTTGTGTGGTCTCGGGGGAATTTTCATCGAGGTTTTAAATGATGTTTCAGCCGGGTTAAGCCCGATTTCGAAAAATGAGGCTTCAAAAATGGTGCAATCCCTTCGAGGTTATAGACTTATTCAGGGCGCAAGAGGTCAAGAAGGTGCAAATGAAACCATGTTCGTGGATATTATCCAACGGCTTTCGGCCTTGGTTGAAGCTGCGCCCGAAATAATCGAGATGGACATCAATCCGCTTATCGGAACACAGGATGCGATTACGGCTGTGGATGCGCGCGTGAAGATCGAAAAATAGGCAATTTGAAAAAACTTGCGTCAGATTGAGTACTAAAACCGCAACATAACTATGGCATTTAACATTGTTTTATTTGAACCTGAAATACCCACAAACACAGGAAATATTGGTTGACTGAGCTTGGCCTCCGGATCGCGGCTGCACCTTGTTAAGCCTTTTGGATTTGAGATTAGTGACAGTAGGTTGAAAAGAGCTGGCTTGGATTATTGGAAACATATATCGCTTGACATTTACGAAAGTATCGAGGAGTTCTACGAAAAAAACAGTGGGGGAAAATGTGCTTATTTTTCAAGCCACGGCAACAAGGAGTATTGCTCTATTGATTTTCAGGATGAAATGTTTTTTATCTTCGGAAAGGAATCTGTGGGTTTGCCCAGAGATATCGTTGCCGAAAACCCAGAATTGGTATACACTATTCCCATATACAGCCCGCATATCCGTAGTTTGAATTTGGCCAATGCAGTGGGCATTGTGGTTTATGAAGGTTTGCGGAGTCTAAAAACAGTTAGAAAAAACAAATAAAGTTACCCCAGTTCCAATTGCCCTTTCTTTATCTCTATAACTTC
>CAZMDY010000069.1:0-10030 GCA_964565295.1 uncultured Aequorivita sp.
AATCGTTGTCCGCTTTGATTCCCAATCGGTAAGTGCCACCGAAGCACAACTCGCCGTATCAAAAATAACCAACCAACTGAAGTCCCTTGGCGTCGCAGATGTCCAAGTCTCGGAACTTCACGATGGGAAGCTGAAAGTTACTTATTACAGTACAATTGATGTTACGGTAATAAAGGATTTGTTGGTTAAGCAAAACAACCTTCAACTTGAGCGAACCGCTTCTAATTCCGATATTCCGTTTGAAATCCCCTTCAATAGTGATCCAAAAACGTACAAACTGGATGTCGTCCTTATTCAAAAGGATAATGGTTCAAATGTTGGCCTTCAGGGTTTACCGATGGTAGTAAAATCCAGTAAGGATTATCTAAAACCTATCTTTTTTCAAAACGCTTCTGAAAATAATTTAAACTTAGGGATTTGCGATGAAAGCAGAGCCTTTAAGATCCATCATAATTTTTCCCTGTCGATGGATGATTCTTCACATATATTTCCAGAGGTTCGGGCCGGACCTGTTTGCTAATGGGATTGTACTTTTTGTCTAAGAAAAAAAGGAGGTTCTTTTACTATCAAACTTTCTATGAAAACATTTTTCTTATCCCAAACACACGAAACATCAAAATTTTAAATTACTATAATTGTCAGTTTTAAAAGCACATTATATATTTGCGCGCCGTTTCGATATTTCTAAACGGAATAAAAACAACTGATCAAAAAAAAGCAATCATGCAAAACAAAGGATTAATTACCATATTTGCCATCCTTTTTGGATTGGTAAGTATTTACCAGCTCTCTTTTACGTTTATTGCGAGCAAAGTAGAAGATGAGGCCCAAGAATATGCCTTTAACAAATTTTCAGAAAATGAACCATCGGAACGGGAAGAGGCACAATCCCGTTATCTTGATTCCGTCGCTACCCAGCCTGTTTTTCTGGGAATTGATTATAGAACGGCCAAGGAAAAGGAGTTGAACAAGGGACTTGACCTTAAGGGTGGAATCAATGTGATTCTTGAAGTCTCCGTGAGTGATATTTTGAGAACCCTGACAAACCACAGCAAAGATCCTGCGTTCAATCAGGCATTGGAGCGCGCTTCTGAACTTCAGAAAACTAGTCAGGATACGTATTTGGAATCTTTTTTCAGAGCTTTTGAAGAGCTTCCAGGTGAGAACAATCTCGCCTCCCCAGATATTTTCTTCAATAAAAATCTTGAGGACGAAATCCAGATAGGAATGACCAATGCGCAGGTCAGACCGATTATTGAGCGCAAAATTGACGAGTCCATCGCTTCAGCCTTTGAGGTTTTGAGAAAGCGTATTGATAAATTCGGGGTCACGCAACCCAATATCCAACGTTTGGGGAATTCAGCGAGGATCCTTGTGGAACTTCCCGGGGCCAAGGATGTGGATAGGGTAAAAAGTTTGCTCCAAGGAACCGCCCAACTTGAATTCTGGGATGTTTACAAATTTGAGGAAGTAGCCGGATTCCTACAGGCCGCCGATAATAAAGCCGGAGAAATCGAAATGGCCAAAAGGGAAAGTTCAAAACCTGAAATTACCGAAGTCACAGAAGGTACACAAGATACCACCGGAATAGAAGAGGAAGATGATGTTAGCAGACTTTTGGGTGGACAGGATGTGACCGATTCTATTGTGGACGACAATCTTCAGAATCCAATCTTGTCTAAAATGGTTTCTCTGGGTTCGCAAGGGAGTCCTGTAATCGCCGTTTTCAGAGTATCAGATACTGCCGCAGTCAATGGATATTTAAGAAATCCGCAAATTAGGTCATTAGTGCCGAATGATTTGCGTTATGGTAAATTTGTATGGGGTTTGCCGGAACCAGATCCACAACTTAACAACGTCGAAACAACTGCCCTTTATGTTTTAAAAGGAAATAGAGAAAATGTTCCTCCCCTTGGTGGAAGTGTGGTCGTAGATGCACGGCAGGAATATGACCATTTAAGCCGTGTGGTGGTTTCCATGCAAATGAATGCACAAGGTGCCAAAACTTGGGAACAAATGACGGGGGCGGCCTATCAGAACCAAAGCCAGATCGCAATTGTACTTGATGATATCGTGTATTCTGCACCTGGAGTAACCTCTGGTCCAATAGCAGGGGGTAGAAGCCAGATTTCCGGAAACTTTACCGTGAACCAAGGACAGGATTTGGCAAACGTATTGCGGGCAGGTAAACTTCCAGCATCAGCCGAAATTGTTCAGGCCGAAGTGGTCGGACCATCCTTGGGGCAGGAGGCAATTGACAGTGGGATCAATTCATTCGCTATTGCCCTTGTTATAATATTTGTTTTTATGCTCTTCTACTACGGAAGAGGTGGATTGGCAGGCCTTGTGGCGCTCACGGTAAACTTGCTTTTCCTTTTTGGTGTCCTTGCGGGGATAGGTGCTGTTTTGACCTTGCCTGGAATTGCCGGTATCGTATTGACGATAGCTATGGCGATCGATGCCAACGTACTTATTTATGAAAGGATAAAAGAAGAACTTGCTCTTGGAAAAGATCAAAGATCGGCCATTGAGGACGGTTTTAAAAATGCTCTTTCGGCAATTTTGGACTCGAACATTACTACCGCATTGACAGGGGTTATTTTGCTGTTGTTTGGCTCAGGGCCTATCCTCGGTTTTGCAACTACTCTGTTGATCGGTATTGCCACCTCTTTGTTTACTGCACTTTTTATTACAAGAGTGATCATTACATATTGGATGAACCGGAATGTAAACTTGGCTTTCACCACCAAATTTAGTAAAGGGTTGTTTAGAAATCCAAAATTTGATTTCCTAAAGAATAGAAAGGCTTATTATATCGGATCTGCTATTGTTGTGATTATTGGTATCGGCTCACTGTTTACGCAAGGTCTAAACCCCGGGATAGATTTTGTTGGAGGAAGAAGCTACATTGTTCGTTTTGACAAAACGGTAAGTCCTTCGGATATAGGTGAAGATTTATCAGCAGTTTTCGGAAGTGCCGAGGCAAAAACTTTTGGGGATGCCAATCAATTAAAGATCACAACAAAATATAAAATTGATGAAACCAGTACTGAGGTGGACAATGAAGTGCAGGAAATGTTGTATCAAGCCCTGAAACCCAATCTTCCCGAAACGGTGACCTTGGAAGACTTTGTTACTGTTACCGGGGATAATGATATCGGTATTTTACAATATAATAAGGTGGGCCCAACTATTGCGGACGACATCAAGAAAAACGCGGTGTGGGCAATACTCGGCGCATTGGTTGTTATGTTCCTATATATTTTGATGCGTTTTCGCAACTGGCAGTTTGGTTTTGGAGCTACCGTTGCGCTATTACATGATGCTTTTTTAATCGTGGCAATGTATTCCATTTTCTATAAATTCATGCCATTTAGTTTGGAAATAGATCAGAACTTTATTGCAGCGATCCTTACCGTGATTGGGTACTCTATGAACGATACGGTAGTTGTTTTTGACCGAATTCGCGAATATATGAAGGATCATCCGAGTTGGGAAATGGAAAGAAAAGTGAATGAAGCTTTAAACTCAACGTTGAGCCGAACTTTCAATACTTCGCTTTCAACGTTGCTCGTGTTGTTTGCCATCTTTATTTTTGGAGGCGAATCTCTTAGAGGTTTTATGTTTGCTTTGATAGTGGGTGTGGCTTTTGGGGTATACTCAACACTCTTTATTGCAGCTCCTTTATATTATGACACTATGAAAAGGGCAAAGGAAAAACGCTTGGCGGCAAAATCTCCCGAGGTCATTACTGAATAAATGTCGTCAATAGTATAGAAGATTAGAGTCAACTTGAACAATCAAAAAACCTTCCCAATTACCTGGGAAGGTTTTTTTAGTTATACGGGGTTTTTGTGAAGAGGACAATTATTCTGAAGCTCTCTGTTTTGGAATTTTGGGATAGAGATTCCGTCATACAGCATCTGTTCATTTATTGTTCCTTCTGATTTCCTAATATTCGAAAAGTACTATTTTTGGGAAGGTATAACACCATGGACCACGAATGGTTTTAAATATGTTTATTCGAGTATTTGTGATAAAAACTTTGGGCGATATATAGTTTAATTTCTTGAAAACTGTATCCGGTCGCCATTTTTTAGTTTCCAAATTTCTGAAAGCCCAGCGTTCACTTCCAATACATACTGTGCTTTTTCCTCTGACGGTAGTGATGTTTCATCAAACGGTTTTGCGTTTTTTCGAATGCCCACAATTTCTTTATTGGAATTGATATAGATTATATCCAATGCAAATTCAGTGTTCTTCATATAAAATGATCGAATCTGTTCATCTGGAAAAATAAAGAGCATGGCTTGGTCCTTTTCCATGGATTTGCGGTACATCAATCCGGTCTGTGTTTTGTAGCTGTCATCGGCAATTTCAATATCCAATTGTGCAACGATTGAATCGGTATGGGCTTTCATTAAAGTCAGTTCGCCTTGTTTGGTAAACGTGATTTCACGAGTAAGGTTCTTGCTTTCGGAGGATGGATTGTCCTTGCAGTTGTAAAAGGTAAATATGGATGCGAAAAGCACCAATGCAACTAATGTTTTTTTCATTTTAAGATTTTTTTCTGCGAATATTTATCTGCTCATGTTTGGATGTTCTGCATCCTGCTGTTTACTCCCTGCCGAAGCTTTCCACATTATATAAATCCCCGCAATTATGAATGGGATACTGAGCCATTGCCCCGTTGACAGCAGTCCAAGTACGGATTCAAACCCGCCTTGGCTTGCTTTTACAAATTCCACCAAGAAGCGGACCATAAAAAGGAGGATCAGGAACACCCCGAAAATGTACCCGATTTGTTTTTTGCGCTCGGTTTTCCAGTATAAGTACCAACAGACCAAAAACACGATGACATAGCCTGCGGCCTCATATAGCTGTGCCGGATGCCTGAATGGAACGCTGAGCAATAGTTCCGAGAATTGCGGATTGTGCACGATGGCATTATACGCTTGTGATGAATTTTCAATTCCGGTGGCCTGTATTGCTTCGTAAGGGCGAATGCCATCTTGGACAAATCGTACGCCCAAGGGAAAATCACCTGATGGTTTTCCGATGATCTCTGAATTCATAAAGTTTCCGATGCGCACAAAGGTCCCCCCGGCGGCTACGGCAATAACGATCCGATCCATGATCCATAGGAATGGTTTCTTGATTACGTTTTTGGAATAATAATACATGGCAATCAAAATTGCGATCGCCGCTCCGTGGCTTGCCAGTCCTTGAAATCCGGTAAATTCAAATTCGGGGACGGTACTGATTGGAAGAAATACGGAAAGTGGATCTTCCACAAAAAGCTCTGGTTGGTAAAAGATAACGTGACCCAATCGTGCTCCCAAAAGAATGGAAACTACCATATAAATAAAAAGTTTGTCCAGTTTTTCTTGGGAAAGGCCCTCGTGCTGATATATTTTCTTGGTCAGGATCCAGCCTAGGGTAAAGGCCACCACAAACATTAAGCTGTAGTAACGGACCATAAAAAAACCCAAATCGATGCCTTCGGAGGGATTCCAAGTAATCGTTAAATAGTGCATATTGGAAAATTTAGTGCGCTGCGTAAAGATAGCAAAACCCTAAACGTATTAAAGATTTGAACATATTTCTTTTTAACAGCCGTTATAAAGCTATTTAAAGTGGATTTAAACTGTGAGGGAGTAGCGAATAGCAGCCTGACCTTACGACCATTATTAGTCTCGTTTTTCAGGAACGGGATCATAGCCTGAACCACCCCACGGATTGCAGCTACCAATACGTTTTATGGCCAGCCAGCCTCCTTTTAACAGACCGTGTTTCTGAAGAGCCTCAACGGCATACTGGGAGCAAGTAGGGGAGTAGCGGCAACTACTTGGAGTCAACGGGGAAATAAATTTCTGATAGCCTTTTATCAGCAGAACAAAAGGAGAAACCATGATGTTTTTGATATTATATTGCATGTTTTCAGTTGGTTTTTATAAGAGGTCCCGATAATCACCCATCACCCGTCACCCAACCCGAAAACTAGTCCCCTCTTTTCCGTCATTCAACTGAATTCCATTTGCGGCCAGGTGGTCCCGGATCTTATCACTGGTCTCAAAATCTTTGTTCGCCCGGGCTTGGTTTCGTAGCTGGATAAGCAATTCCACTGCCACGGATAATTTTTCACCATTGTGGGAGGCCGCACCCGAAACATCTTCCAGTCCTAAAACTTCAAAGAGGAAGTCGTGCATCGTTTTCCTAAGCAGTTCCAAATCTTCGGCGGTAATGGTGTCCTTTCCTTCCTTTATCGAAGTTATGGATTTCACGGCCTCAAATAAATGCGCAATTAGGATCGGACTGTTAAAATCGTCATTCATCGCATCATAACAGGCGTTTCTCCAATTCTCAAGGGAAATTGTGGATTTTGCTGAGGTTTTTAGATCCCCAAGCATTCGGTAGGAATCCATTAACCTGTGGAATCCCTTTTCCGAGGCTTCCAAGGCTTCACTGCTGAAATCCAGAATACTCCGGTAATGGGCCTGATACATAAAAAACTTGGTAACAGTAGGGGAGAAGGGCTTGCTTAAAATATCGTTTTCTCCCGTAAACATATCGTTAGGGAGAATAAAGTTACCGGTAGATTTTGACATTTTCTTGCCGTTGAGGGTAAGCATATTCGCGTGCATCCAATAATTTACAGGAGAAGTATGGTTGCACGCCTCGGCTTGTGCAATCTCGCATTCGTGATGGGGGAATTTAAGATCCATTCCACCGCCGTGAATGTCGAAGTTGTTGCCCAGATATTTGGTGCTCATGGCTGTACATTCCAGATGCCACCCGGGAAATCCGTCGCTCCATGGAGAAGGCCAGCGCATGATGTGCTGGGGTTCGGCCTTTTTCCACAATGCGAAATCCTGCGGGTTCTTTTTATCGCTTTGGGCGGAAAGTTCGCGGGTATTGGCAATCATATCCTCAAGGTTTCGACCGCTTAGCTTCCCATAATTATTGGATTCGTTGAATTTCAGTACATCAAAGTACACCGAACCATTTTTTTCATACCCAAAGCCTTCCGCTATAATTTTTTCGACTATTTGGATCTGTTCAATAATATGTCCCGTCGCCGTTGGTTCAATGCTCGGTGGAAGGGCATTGAATTTTGCCAGTACGGTATGGAAATCCACAGTGTATTTCTGGACCACCTCCATCGGTTCCAGTTGTTCGATGCGTGCTTTTTTCAGAATGGGATCCTCGCCGCTTTCGCCATCGTTCTCTAAATGGCCGGCATCGGTGATATTCCGAACATAGCGGACTTTATATCCAAGATGCTTTAAGTATCTGAACACTAGATCAAAAGAAAGAAAGGTTCGGCAATTGCCCAAATGAACATTGCTATAAACCGTAGGGCCGCAAACATACATTCCTACAGCGCCTTCATGTATAGGTGTGAATTTTTCTTTTGTTTTTGTCAGGGAGTTGTATATGTGTAGGTTATTCATGACCGATGACTGATGACGGGTGACCGATGACGGGTGACCGATGTCCGTTTAATTTTATAATGATTTATTTTTGATAGAGCTACCCTCATGTTTGAGGGGAACTTTATTTTAATGTTTTTCAAATTATGCTTCTGAATTACCTTTCTTCAATTGAAATTGAATTAAATCTTCTGATCTTGGGAGTTATTTACCCATCACCAAGCCCCCATCATCCAATTTTATTTCTAAGGGCCACCATCATATTCATAAGATGGAAAGCTTCGTTATAATGATTTTCAAATTCAGTCTCTGAAATATATTCCCGTCTTTTAGCTTTATAAAGACAAGTAACTACTTCGGATAGCGATCGAATGGCGTACCCGACAAACTTTTTTTGCTCTGGATTAGACTGAAGAATGGAACCTTCTGAAATGTTTAAGGCCATCGAATCTCCTGCTCTGCAAATCTGCGAAGTTAGATTGTAAATTTCCTTCTTTGGAAATCTAGCTGAGAGCTTGTCAATTTCTTCTCCGAAATCCATCGCTTTTTTCCAAATATGTAATTTTTCAAATTTGAATTTAGCTTCCATAATATTTCCATCAGCTATATTTTTCCATCACCCGTCATCCCTCAAAACTCCGTCTTCAATTGAATATAGTCCAAAAACTCCCGTTTTGTTTCAGGGTTTTTGAACGCGCCGCCATATTCTGAGGTTACCGTACTGCTGTCAATGTCTCGAATTCCCCGTGAGTTCACACAAAGGTGTTTGGCATCTATAACGCAGGCGACATCTTCTGTATTGAGGACCTGTTGCAGCTCCCTAACAATTTGCATGGTAAGGCGTTCCTGCACTTGAGGACGTTTGGCGTAGTAGTCCACAATCCTGTTCATCTTTGAAAGGCCGACGACGGTGCCGTTTGAAATATAAGCAATGTGCGCCTTTCCAACTATGGGAAGCAGATGGTGCTCACAAGTGGAGTAGAGCGTAATGTTTTTCTCCACGAGCATTTCGTTGTATTTGTATTTATTGGCAAAAGTGGATGCCTTCGGTTTCCGATTGGGGTGAAGGCCTCCAAAAATCTCTTGGACAAACATTTTAGCCACTCTATTGGGCGTTCCTTTTAAGCTGTCGTCATCCAAATCAAGACCTAAGGTTTCCATAATGCGTTTTACGTCGTCCTTGATCAGAGCAATTTTTTCAATGTCGCTAAGGTCAAAGGCGTCAGGGCGCATGGGGGTTTCGGTCGTGTTTCCAATATGGTTTTCGCCAACTGTGTCTATGGTTCTAAGTGGTTTTTCCAAATCCATCAATTTCAAAAGCGTTTTGTTTAAATAGTGTGCAAAGATAAGGAATCGCAATTGTTAAAGATGGCCTCAAAATAATAATTTCCCTTTGCGCTTTGAGGCTATCCACATTTTTTTGTTTATTTGCTTCGTTGTAACAACTTTTTCACCGTAGATTTTTCATTGCAGTTAAAGCTGTTTTAAACAGAAGATACCTTGTTTTGCTCTTGGCAAAAGAAATTATTTTTAACAACGAATGAATATTTTTTTATTATATTTGACAGCATTAACAAATCTTTAGGACGCGGAAACAAGGGGTTTAACGCTTAATCGACTGAATAAGTGCTTATCCCAAACCGCTGTTAGAGATTTGAGCAGACGACGTTTTTATAAAGTATAACATGCATTAAGCATCAATTTTAGAAAACTATGTGGTTTTACACCCTTTTTTTAACCGAAGTTTTCGCCACCGATACCTAATATTAGTTCCCCATGAAAAAAATTACTTTAATCCTCTCCTTAATATTATTTTTGCCGTTTGCGCTATCGGCACAGCAGTGTCCCGATCCCGTGGCCGATGGAGTACAGTATTTCTGTACCGGAAGTTCGCAGACCTTGAACGATTTGACCGTTACTGCCGCTGGAACGCTCACTTGGTATGACGATGATATCATGACTAACACACTGCCTGGAACGACGCTGATTGTCAATGGTACCACTTATTATGTAAGCAATACGGAAGCGGGCTGTACCGAAAGCGATCTGCTACCTATAACCGCCTACCTGCAGTCAACACATTTTGACGTTAGCCCAATCTCTTGTATAAATTTGGGCAATAATGTGTATGTGGTGGATCCGGACGATGTTGTAACGATAGAAGCGCGAGATATTAATGGGAACCTGATAACAGGGCATTGGACCAAAGTGGGGGTGTCGCCAAATTTTGGGCATCCATTGTATATTGAGCCCCCTACCGCACCTGGAACCTTAGTCCCTCATTTTAATCTTCCCTTTGATACGGTTTATTTTAAAGATGCCGATCCAAACGAAGTTTATACCTTTAGTTTTACTCCCAACGTTGCTGGAGGGGCCTGTCCAAACACAGCCCAACAGTTTACCATCTATACCGGTGCTTATATTTATGACGACCTTTGCTATGGTGCTACCACCACCCTTGATGGTCTTGGTGTGCCCGGCGACACAATCTCTTGGTTTAGCGATGATCAGGGAACCAATCCCATTTCTGGAACTACGGTGATACAAGGCAACACCACATATTACGCTGGTTTTGGCGATCCAAGCTGCCCTGATTT
>CAZMDY010000070.1:0-1831 GCA_964565295.1 uncultured Aequorivita sp.
ACGATTTGTTCGGACGTTGTTCGGACGTTGTTCGGACGTTGCTCGGAAAAAGGGGGGTTTGTCCGAACAACGTCCGAACAAACACTGGATTTGAAGTTAAGAAAAGAGCCAAGAAAAAAAAGCGAAAAAGAAGAGCGAAGAGCGAAAAGCAAAGAGTATAAGATGCACCAGCAAAAAACGAAAAACAAAGCAAAAACCCTCATTTGTTTATTGCTTATAGCCTAAAGCTTACCGGAAAATAACTAAACTGACTCAAAGTTTTATTAATAACAATGAACAATCCCTATCCCCACTCCTCCTTTCGCATAGGACGGATACTTCCTATCACCCGATTTTGAAAAAAACCTAGTTTTCATAACCCAGAAGACCAACCGGCCTCTCTTAGGTTTTTCCGGCACTTCCAATACCAACTCCCGCGCCGCTTCCCCCTTGGCCACTTCCAAAGGGGCTATGGCAGGAAGGAACCGGAATACATTCTTCTTCAGATCATATTCCAAAACTCCGTAATGCAGCCAAAAGTGACTGCTCCCCTTTGGAAATTTAATTTGTGCCGGATCAAAATTCCGAGCTTTTAAAGTGCCTGTAACGCGGTTGAATGCGTTGGAGTAGCCCAATATACTTTTTGCCGTGGGCCCAGGGGTAAATTTAAATTCCGTCAAAAGCTGGAAAATCAGGATTCGGAATTCCGAAATTCGAACACAAACCCAGAAACAACGAATTAATATATCAACAAATACATTTTGGCACACTAATTGAAACAACAGAATTAAAGAATTAGTTTTTTTGGTTGGTTAGTTGAAAATCCGTTGAATTGTTAAATCAGTTCGGCGGATTTTTTTGTGTCTTCTTCTTCATTTGTATCTCCTCTTCTCCTTCATTAAAGGAGGCTTTACGAAAATAATTGACGTTCAACACTTTAAAAATCATGGCACGGTCATTGGTATTTTAATTGCACAGCTGGATAAGACATTTAGCTTCAACCTTTAAATATAAAACGTATGAAAAACATCGCACTAATACTCAGCATTCTTTTGATGGGGTTTTCCGCAAATGCAGTTTCCCCTGAAATTGAAAATAACTTCACACGAGGTTATGACGGCAACGCTTATATTTTTGTGGAAGATGGCGTGGAGTTTTCAGTCTTTCCCGATGGACAGTTCGATTTTGTTTATTTGGGCCAGCCCAAAACACAAGTTGTAATTAGTTCGCCCAATGTAAATATCAACTTCAACTCAGGCTATAATTATGACGCTTATGTGCAGTACGATGACTACGGTGCTGTGATCCAAATAGAGAACGTGCCAATTTTTTATGATTATTATGGCCGAATCATCCAAGCCGGAAATGTTGAAATACAATATAACGACAGACGGGTGGTACGGATAGGTGGATTGCGAATTTTCTATAACCCTTATGGCCATTTCTCACATTATGCGGGCGTGATAAATGTTTACAACCCCCACTATGTGTACCGCCCTTGGCATGTGTATTATGCGCCTCCAATTTACAGCCATTGCATAGTCTATGATATGCCTTACCGAAGATATTACAATCCCGTGCGATTTCCATACCATCAGCATGTGGTTTTTTACAAGAACAGAAATAATGTAGCCTATCAGAATACCCGTAGGGATTTCTACCGACCCGGAAGTCGGGTTTATAATGAAAACGGAAGGGCTTCAATAAACAAAAATTTTGATCCCAATAGAAGGAATACAATGATTGCCTCCAACACCCGTACGAACAATTCGGGGAGAAGCACAGATAGCCGTGTCATCAACAGCCGAAACAATACTGTTGATCGAACTACAAATACTGGCAGGATCAATGG
>CAZMDY010000070.1:1931-9944 GCA_964565295.1 uncultured Aequorivita sp.
TCAACAGCCGAAACAATACTGTTGATCGAACTACAAATACTGGCAGGATCAATGGTACTTCTGTAAATCGAAATGGAAATACGGTTCGTAGTCAGAGCACGACAACCACTCGGAGCACTGCTCCATCTCAAAATACGGTACGTAAAAATCCCGCGAGAACGGTTTCAAATCAACAATCGGTTCAGAATGGAACCCGTGCAACTACGCCCACCAGAAGTAGTTCAACAATAAACAGAACACCGGCTGCAAGACAAACGCCAAACCGCAGCACAGTCCAACAATCCACTGCCCCTAGCCGAAGCAGTTCCAATGCAAACGTTCCCAGGAACACTACTTCCAATGGCTCTAGGATGGGGGGAAGAGGTTAAGAAATATATTTTTGGTTGGTTGGTTGACCTCCGCAATTCATCATTGATGAGGAGCGGAGGTTTTTTTCAATTCTGAATTCCGAATCCTGAATTCTGAATTAACAAGGCCATTTGCCGTGTCAATTCCCTCCTACTGTATTTCTCAATTCCCAGAGATAGCACCTTGAGGTTGCCATTTTTAAATTCGTCATAATAATGTAGAATTTGGGACCTCAATAGTTCTTCATCACCATAATTAAAGAATTTACCGGCCTTGGTCTCTTCTATAATCCCTTCAATATCACTTCCGCTTGGACCAAAGGCAAGAATCGGACGTTTTGCAGCAAGATATTCAAAAAGTTTTCCTGGGATGATCGCCTTGGTTTCAATACTGTCTATTTCTACCAAAAGAAGTAATTGACTCTGTTTTTGCAATTTTACTGCTTCGGAATGGGACACATAACCCACAAATTCCGAATTATCCAATAGACCGTAATTATCAAGACTTTTCTTGACCTCCTCACTTAAAGTGCCCACAAATTTCAATTGGAGATCTTCTTTGAATAAAGGATTTTCTTCTGAAATTTCACGTAAGACTTTCCACAAAACCTCTGGGTTCCGTTCATTTAACAGCGAACCTATATGAGAGATGGAAAAGGTAGCATCCATTAGTATTTCCGTTCCTACGGAAACATCAAATCCATTCGTAATTACCGAAATAGGGGTTTTGGTTATGGCTTTAAATTCCTTCTTGGTTGTTGGACTCGTCACCACAATACTATCCGCAGTATTCAATACCTCAGCTTCCAACTGTTTGTGCTTTTTTTCCGAAGCTTTATTAAGTCGAAGCGATTTGTGATAGTGAATGGTGGTCCACGGATCCCGAAAATCTGCGATCCATTTAATGTCCAGTTCCTTTTTAAGCTGCATTCCAATTAAATGAAGACTATGCGGCGGCCCCGTAGTTATCAACACATCAATTGGCTTTATGGAAATATAATCGGCAAGAAATTTCACCGAAGGTTTCACCCAGCCCACACGTGCATCTGGAATAAAGAAATTCCCCCTCACATAAAGCATTAGTTTCTCCAAGGTCGAACTCTTTTTTTTCGAAATAATTCCGCTGCTCATCCGCCGTGTTTTCTTTTTTGAGAAAAGACTTGCAAAACGATAAGGCTCTTGGATCGGGTGTTTTAGTATTTCGATATCCGAAGGAATTTCATTAGCGAAATTAGCATCAACCAGTGGATAACTGGGATTTTCAGGAATATAAACAATGGGCTCTATTCCAAAATCCCGAAAGTATTTTACGAATTTCAACCATCGCTGAACGCCCGGTCCTCCTGCCGGCGGCCAATAATATGTTACGATCAGCGCGCGTTTCATGTATTGGTGATTTCTTTCTTCCGAAAAACAAAATAGAGGCCGCTCATTAAAATTAGAAGGAAAATGATGCTGCTAACCAAAGAAATTGTACTTCCCGTTTGAATTACTTTGGGCTCAAATTTAAACTCAATTCTATTATTTCCTGGCGGAATAACCATCGCTCGCAACACGTAATTGGCGCGGAAGTATTCTGCCGGCTCCCCATTTATGTATGCATTCCATCCTTTCGGGTAATAGACTTCTGAAAAAACCGCAAGTTGATCGGTAGTACTCGATGACTCATAAATCAAATGGTTGGGTTGATAGCTGTACAAATCAATGGTGGCAAGCGTATCCCGTTCGACATTATAGGCGGGAATTTTTGATAGGAATTCTGTATGGACCACTGCCGTGTTTTTGGTGTCCAAACTGTCCAATAATAGGATTTCGGTATCGGCATTTTTAGCGGGCTGCACGTTTTCAACAAACCAAGCGCTTCCGTTGGCATAAGGATTTCGCTGCGCCACGGGGCCACCATTTTCATTTTGGACAATGATATAGCGCACGTTCATCATATTTAAAATCCCTATGTGCCCATTTGCAATATAAAATTCGTATAAATCCTGCATCTTCCCTGGCTTGGCGGCGTGATATCCACCCAACGCGTTGTGATAATAGCTGGCTCTTGCACTATTAAAAGCGTTGACCGTAGCGTCATATACTCGAAAATGCCCATCGTCCTGCAAAATTTGTTCGTCTGCACCGTTCATCTGGAATGGTTTTTCCATCACTCTTGCCTGCACAAAGGCCTCTTCATCCACATATCTGCGATCAACGCCCACTAAATCAACCAAAACCAATACAGACAATGCCACAATGGCAAATCCTTTTTTCAATTTTCCTTTTATAAAAAACCAAAGCACACCAGCAGACAAAGCCACAAAAACCAACGATCGGATCACATCGGAAGTGAACAATGACAATCTATCCTCTCGGATTGCTTCCACAAATTGAAAACCCAGTTCATCCCTAAAAAATCGATCATAAGGACCGGCAAAATTGAACAATGTTGAACCAAAAAGCAAGAAGACCAACCCAATTCCTCCTACAATACCAGTAGCCCATAACAATGCTTTCTCTTTTTCAGTTTCTTTGTTAAAATTGCCAAAAAACTTGTGTAATCCCACAACTGCAAAAACGGGAAGGATGAGTTCAATGACTACTTGAATGGATGAAACCGCCCGGAATTTATCATAAAAAGGAACATTCGCTATAAAAAATTCTGTAAGTCCGCTAAAATTCTTTCCCCATGACAAAAACAACGTCAGGACAAAGGCAGAAACAACCCACCATTTCATTCGGCCACGAATAAGAAACAATGCCAAAACGGCCAAAAAAATGACGATTGCACCAATATATGCTGGTGCTCCAACAAAGGTTTGGTCTCCCCAATACATCGGAATTTGGTTCAGAATTTCGTTTGCTTCTTGGGGTGAAGCGCCCATTCCCAAAAGAGTTTCCACTGTCTTGGAATCATTGGGGAATGCTTCAGAGGAACTTCCGCCCATAAAGCGTGGGATGAAAAGATTGAAACTTTCCAGTCGTCCGTAGCTGTATTCAGTTATATAATCGTAGTCAAGACCTGCTTTGTTATCTTTGGGTGTGCCATCGGCATTGATTGTCAATTCGGTTTTTCCTCTCGTAGAGGTATCGGCATATTCCTTTGTGGCAAGAATGTTTGTAGCATTCAGTCCAAGAGCGATGAATACGGCAATACACATAATCCCCACTGCCTTAAAATAATGGGGCAGCAATTTCTTTTTAAAGGCATCGATCAAATACACAACACCAATAATAAGCACCAAAAGCAGTAGATAATACGTCATCTGGAAATGGTTCGCCACCAATTCCAACGCCATGGAAACTGTCAGCAGCAGAAATCCCCAAAGATATTTCCCCTGAAAAGTCAGAAATATCCCGCTCAACACAAGCGGCATGTATGCTATAGCATGGGCCTTGGCATTATGCCCCACCCCCAAAATAATGATCAAATAAGTTGAAAAACCAAAGGCCAAAGCCCCCAGAAAAGCTAATTTATAATCAACTTTTAGCACCAACAGAAGAATGTACATTCCAAAAAAATAGAGAAACAGATAATCTGCCGGTCTCGGCAAAAAGCGAATGGCAAGGTCCAAGTCCTTGATATAATTGTTTGGATATTTTGCGCCCAATTGATAGGTGGGCATTCCCCCAAACGCCGCATCGGTCCAATAGGTCTCCTCTCCTGTTTCCGTTCGGAATTCGTTCTGTTGTTTTGCCATTCCGGTATATTGCACAATATCGCTTTGGAATATTTTCTTTCCCTGTAAAACAGGGTTAAAATAAGCAACTGCCGCTATGACGAACAGCACAATAACAACCAGATGTGGCAGTAACTTTTTTAAATGGGTCGGCATAATCGAGGGTGTCAAAAAATGAAGCGGGAAAATTAGGCAAAATAAGATAGAAATACGAGGGAAAATTAGCTGGATCCCTGAAAAAATAAATCTATGCAAATTAAAAAAGTGCCCAAATGTTTGAATTCCATTGGGCACTTTTGATTGGGTTGATCAAGGAAAAACGTCGGGATATTCCTTGTTTTTATCCTTTTCTTCTGCGTTTACCTCCAGTTCCGGGAGTTTGAGGACGGTCTTGACCCCTTCTTCTTCCCTGGAATTTTGGTTTATCGGTGCGGTCAGAACCTCCGCGGCGTCTACTGAATCCACCTTCTTTGCTTCTTCCACCGCCATCACCTTTCTTTCGGCCACCTCTTCGATTTCCATGACCGCCAGTGTCTTTGCTGATCTCTATATTGATCGGTCTTCCTTCCAAGGTAAAATCCTTGAAAATTCCCATTACCAATTCTTGATGCTTTTCATCCGTATTGAAAAACGAAAAACTGTCCTTTACATCGACTTTATAAACATCGTCCCTTCCAAGTTGTAGAAGGTCCCGCAAGAAATCCTTTAGACTCATCCAGTCAAAATCATCTTTGGCACCAATGTTTATGAAGTATCGCGTACTGTCTTTTGAATCTGATTCAGAAAAACTGCGATCACCCGAAATATTGAGATCCTTGGAGTTTTTATAATAATTGAAAAAGCGTGTAAATTCAACCGAAAATACTTTCTTTATTATTTCATCTTTTGTGAAATCGGCCAATACCTCATTGATATTTGGAAGGTAAGGATCAATCTCATTGTTGATTTTAGTGTTTTTGATTGTATTGGCAAGGTGGAACAATTGCACTTCACAAATCTCCATACCAGATGGGATTTCCTTGGGAACGAATTGTTTTTGGATAATCTTTTCAATGGTCTTGATTTTTCGGACCTCACTTTTTGAAACAATGACCATGGAAATACCCGTTTTCCCTGCACGTCCGGTACGGCCACTACGGTGGGTATAGATTTCAATTTCATCAGGCAATTGATAATTGATCACGTGAGAAATATCGTCCACGTCAATTCCACGGGCGGCCACATCTGTTGCCACCAACATTTGTATTTGCCTATTTCGAAACGATTTCATTACCATATCGCGCTGACCCTGGCTCAAATCGCCGTGAAGGGCCGCTGCGTTATATCCATCTTCAATAAGTTGTTCAGCAACTTTTTGGGTATCGCGTTTTGTTCGGCAAAAAATTACGGAGAAAATATCCGGATTTGCATCTGCCAATCTTTTTAATGCATTGTAACGATCCCGGGCGTTTACCAAATAATATTCATGGGTAACATTATCGGCACCTTTGTTTTTGGCGCCCACGGTTATTTCCACGGGAGTGTGCATAAACTTCTTTGCAATCGTGGAAACTTCCTTCGGCATTGTAGCGCTAAAAAGCCACGTGCTTTTTTCTTTGGGCGAATGGGAAAGGATTTCAACGATATCGTCATAAAAGCCCATATTGAGCATTTCATCCGCCTCATCGAGAACACAATATTCTATTTTTGAAATATCGATCAAGCCACGGCCAATCATATCTTTCATCCTGCCCGGAGTTGCAACTATAATTTGTGCCCCTCTTTTAATTTGGCGTGCTTGGTCTGTTATACTGGCACCACCATAAATAGCGGTAACATTAAGACCTGGCATATACTTGCCATAGGCGATCATTTCATTTGTAATCTGAAGGCAAAGTTCACGCGTTGGCGAAAGGATAAGTCCTTGTGTGGTTCGACTTTTTACGTCAATTTTTTGGAGCATCGGGAAACCAAATGCTGCCGTTTTTCCGGTGCCGGTCTGTGCCAAGGAAACCATATCGGTCTCACGGTCCAAAAGGATTGGGATTGCTTTTTCTTGTACTTCCGACGGGGTTTCAAAACCCATGTCGGCAATGGCTTTTAGAAGATGCTCTTCCAAGCCGAGTGCTTTAAATGCTGTCATTTTTTTAAAATAAAGTTTTATATATGTGTGCTAACGGGAAGCGACTGGACATATAATAAACGGACAGCTTCACTCTAACACCTCCCCACCCTGGGGATTTTTTCCTGAAAACCGAAAAGAATGTTCTCTTCTGATTTTTTCAAGGGTGCAAAAGTAGTGTTTTATTTTGGATTGTTGATAGAATGGAGGATTTATTCTTGAAACATTCGAAAAGTTTAAAAAATAGGCTCGTTCGATAAAAAAGACACCAATTCCCGCATCGCCTTTCCCCGATGGCCTATTTCATTTTTCTGGGCAAGCGTCATCTCCGCAAAAGTCTCATCGAATCCTTTTGGCCGAAAAACCGGATCGTAACCGAAACCGGATGCGCCCCGAAGTTCCTTGATTATTTCGCCTTCGCAGATTCCTACAAACAGTTTATCGAAATGGTCCGTTGAAAGGGCTATCGCTGTTTTAAATCGAGCGGATCGGTCGTCTTTCCCGTTTAGATTGCTCAAGAGCTTCTCAATATTTGCTGTGGAATCACTGGGCTCGCCGGCATATCGTGCACTGAAAACGCCGGGCTCATTGTTAAGGGCTTTTACTTCAAGTCCGGTATCATCCGCAAAACAAGCAATATTGAATTTTTTCCGAACATATTCAGCTTTCAAAATTGCATTGCCCTCTATGGTTTCCGCTGTTTCCTCAATATCCTCGTAACACCCAATGTCGGTCAAACCCAATAGTTCAACATTGGGAGGAAACATCGCCTTGATTTCGGCAAACTTATTCTTGTTATGTGTGGCGAAAACGAGTTTCATGTCAATTCTTTAAATCAAAATTATTCATATTTTCTTTATAGGAAAATTTATTGCTGCCTAAGTTTGATGATTCAATTATTGGGATACCAATCCAATTGAACGACCTCAATTTCAGGATTATTTACTTCTATTATGGACTTAAAATTGGCCACATCGCTTAGGCCTCCCTCACCCCGATAATGATAAGGATAAACTTTTTTTGGTTTAAACTCAAGAACAGCCTCTGCAGCTTTCTCAACAGGCATTGTGTAAGGTAAATTCATACATACCAAGGCTATATCTATATTTTTCAGATTGCGCATTTCCGGAATGTCCTCGGTATCTCCAGAAATGTATAGGCGTTTGTTGTTTTTTTCCAGAACATATCCATTTCCCTTTCCTTTTGGGTGACGCTGAAGAGCCTCCTCTCTCAAATTATACATCGGGAATGCTTCTATCGTTATTTCAAGCTTCTTTGAAATATCACCATTATTTAAAATTTCAACCTGTTTCTGAAGGCTTTCTGGAAGTCTATCGTAAACTGAGTTTGGTGAAATTATTCGGGTGTTTCCGGTTACCACAGATTCAAGAGTGGGCAGATCCAAGTGATCTCCATGAATATGCGTAATCAAAACCAAATCAGGCTTATCATATTTCATATAAGCATCCCTCCCACCAACGGGATCAACATAAATAATTGCGCCATCCCAATTAAGGACCATTGAAGCGTGTTCTATAGGATGGATATGAACTTCATTTTTATCGGTCAATTCAGATTTTTGAATTTCCTCGATAGGGCCATCCAAAATTATTTCATCTCCGTTTTTAAGATGTGAATTGTTTTTACAACCATTTAGAGCTGATAAGAAGAAGAGAATCAGAAGAGTTTGTTTCATGTTCTTGTTTTTAATTTTATTATATTAAGAATCGAAAATAACATCACTTACCAGATAAGCAATAGCCTTCCCCACTTGGGATGGGAAAACACCCAGAGCCGGCGCGCCCTCACAGATATGGAGATAGCGGGCATGCTCCAGTTTTGAAAAATGGTTTACAAATTTCCTTGTTTCAATTATGGAAAATCCGCTGGGCGAAAGGGC
>CAZMDY010000071.1:0-9750 GCA_964565295.1 uncultured Aequorivita sp.
TAATGGGATTGTCAAAATTTTTTAGATGCAAAGGGATTTAAAGATACGGTCGAAGATATTTGCCCATCGTTGTGTTAAACTGGCCATTTCGCTTCCTAAGAGTAAATTGGGAGACCATATTAGGGGACAGCTAATCCGTTGCTCTACATCCGTCGCAGCTAATTATAGGGCAGCGTGTATTGGGCAATCAAAAAAAAGTTTTATTGCAAAACTCAGTATAGTAATAGAGGAGGTGGACGAAAGTAATTTTTGGATTGAATTTTTAATGGAAGAAAATCTTCTTCCGAATGATAAATGTGAAGCACTGTTGAAGGAATCAGCGGAACTGACATCAATATTCATTGCCTCCCGGATTACCGCAGAGAAAAACCTTTATAATGGCTAATTGATAATGATTAATGAATAATGTTTAATGAATAATGGGTGTTCAACTTATTTTAAACATTCAAATAGATTTAAAGATGCGTTCAAAGAAATTTGTTTATTGTTGTGTTCCGAATGATGAATATGAAGCACTATTGAAGGAATCTGCGGAACTGACCTTTTTAATGGCTAATGAATAATGATTAATGAATAATGGGATTGTCAAAATTTTTTAGATGCAAAGGGATTTAAAGATACGGTCGAAGGAGTTTGCCCATTGTTGTGTTAAGTTGCGATTTCACATTTCATTTGCAAGTGTTAATTATTCATGATACATTAAGCATTAAGCATTAAGCATTAAGCATTAAGCATCAAGCATCAAGCATCAAGCATTAAGCATCAAGCATTAATCAATATACATTTAGCATTAATCATTTATCATTAATCATTAATCAAAAATTCATTACTCAAATGGTTTTACCGATTGTTGCATACGGAGATCCCGTATTAAGAAAAGAAAGTGAAGAGATAACCAAGGATTTTCCTAATCTGGATGTACTGATCGAAAACATGTTCGAGACGATGTATCAGGCCCGGGGTATCGGTTTGGCTGCTCCACAAGTAGGGGAGGCGATACGGCTTTTTATAGTGGACGCTACGGTTTTTGAGGACGACGAGGATCTTTCAAAAGAGGAACGGGAATTCACTTCCAATTATAAAAGAATTTTTATCAATGCTAAAATAACCGAGGAAACAGGGGATGAATGGGCTTTCAATGAAGGGTGTTTGAGCATTCCGGATGTTCGCGAGGATGTTTTCCGTCAGCCCCAAATTACCATTGAATACCAAGATGAAAACTTCAAAAAGCACAAGGAGACCTTAAGTGGAATCGTAGCCAGAATTGTTCAGCACGAATATGACCATATTGAGGGGATCCTATTTACCGATAAGCTTTCGCCTTTAAAGAAAAGACTGATTAAAGGGAAACTGGCCAATATCGCGAAAGGGAAAATTGATGTGGATTACCGCATGCGATTTCCCAAGTTAAAAAAGAAACGTTAACACGCTTGGTTATATTAGGCAAACCAAAGATATTTGCACCCGATAAAATTTAAAAGTATTATATGAGCTTAGAAAAAGTGCTTTCCATTTCCGGCAAACCTGGACTTTACCTTTTAAAGACCCAAACGCGCAATGGCTTTCTCGCAGAATCCCTTCTGGACGGGAAAACGATCAATGTAAGCGGGCGACACAGCGTAAGTCTGCTTTCCGAAATCGCTATTTACACTTTGACCACCGAGGTTCCGCTACGAGAGATTTTTCAGAAAATATCTGAAAAGGAAGGTGGAAAGGAAACAATAGATCACAAAGTCCCAAAGGAGGAACTGGAAGAGTATTTTTTCGGAATCTTACCGGATTATGATGAAGATCGCGTCTATGCGAGCGATATCAAGAAAATAATACAGTGGTATAATATGCTCGTAAAAAACGATATGGTCGATTTCTCTGAGCCTGAAAAAGAACAAGAGGAAGAAGCTATAGTGGATGCAGCTAAAGAAGCTAAATCCCAAGCGCCCAAAAAACCGGTTGCGCCTAAAAGTGCGGGGCCGAAAGCGTCATCGACAAAAAAAGGTGGGCCAACAAAAAACGCTGCGTCCAGAAAAACATAGATCAAGGTTTCTCTCAACCGATTTTGTAATTTAAAAGATCCTCCAACTTATTTTGAGTTTTGGAGGTTTTTTATCTTTAAACATCTTTGTTATTGTCAATGAAAGTTGAGCACGTCAAACTTTGGCAAAAACTATGTCGGATAGAACGAATCTTGTGTATTTTTGCGTTCATAATCTGAAACACGAGCTATGAAATTCTTTATCGATACCGCAAACCTTGACCAAATCCGTGAAGCCCAAAATATGGGGATTCTTGATGGCGTAACTACAAACCCTTCGCTAATGGCAAAGGAAGGAATTAAGGGCCACAATAATATTCTGAAACATTATGTGGAAATCTGCAATATTGTAGATGGCGACGTTTCCGCTGAGGTGATTGCAACCGATTTTGAGGGAATGGTAAGAGAAGGAGAGGAGCTAGCAGAAATTCACGATCAGATTGTAGTGAAAATCCCTATGATAAAGGAAGGGATAAAAGCAATTAAATATTTTACAGATCACGGGATCCGGACCAATTGCACTTTAGTTTTTTCTGCTGGTCAGGCATTGTTGGCCGCCAAAGCTGGTGCCACTTATGTTTCACCGTTTATCGGAAGATTGGACGATATCTCTACCGATGGATTGGAATTGATTTCAGACATCCGTCTTATCTATGACAATTACGGATTTGAGACCCAGATTTTGGCAGCTTCAATCAGACATACCATGCATATTGTAAATTGTGCCAAAATAGGCGCAGATGTTATGACGGGCCCTCTTTCCTCAATTGAAGGTCTTTTAAAACATCCCTTGACCGATAGTGGCTTAAAACAATTTTTGGCAGACCACAAAAAAGGAAATTAAGTTTCAAGCCTCGGGCACAGTATCGGGTCTTTTGACATCCGTCATCCCGCCCCCATTACCCGTCATTCCCGGTTCAGAAAGCCCAGCAGCAACTGTTCAAAATCACCGTTGAACATATTGGTGTTGCCGTCCAAGATCACTGATTTTTCATCCAAAATCACCGCTTTGCTCATCATGCTGCTAAGCACCAGTTGTTTTTTGGATTCCCGAACATTGTTGAGCTGAAATTCCTTGTTCGGGTCAAAGCTTAAGTTCAATACCGATTGACGCCAATTTTTAAAATGGTTATCTGTGTTGATGGCTATAAACTTGTACTCCGGAAATTTGGATTTCAATTCAGAAGCTCGATTGTGTCCCATTTTTGCATGGGTGGTGGAGCTTGCGGTCCAAAAAAAGAGAACTGTCGGACTGTTCACCATGTTATGAAGTTCCTCAATTTTATTGTCCATGGTCAATAGTTCAATGTTTGGCACTTCATTGCCAGGGGCCATTCTTATGACATCTTTCGTCAACTCCTCTATTTGTTCAATATGGTTGGGATTGTTGTTCAAAGTAGCGAAAAACTCAAAAAACTGCATCTCTTCTGTGGGGATTTTTGCACAGGATAAATATTGAAACGCCGTAATCCTCATCAAACTGTTTCGAATGGAATCGTTGGATACGGCACTGTTTATAGCTTTTAATTTTTCCATGCTAAAGTCATACGATTTTCTGTCGGTCCCCGGCGGGAATTTCGAGACTACCAGTGAATTGAAATATCGGTTCAAAAAACGATAGTATGGATAATAAAACCTGAGCTTTTCCTTGTTGAAGTCTATCTCATTTCGGAAGGCAAAATATTCGGCATCCAAAAGATCTGCACGTTCTCTGTTTGCCATGGCATACAGTTCTTTTTTGGAAAAATAATCGTATTGTATTGAGGATTCCGCTACTTCTTTAAAACCTTCACTCACCTGGTTTTTACTGAGGAAATCATTGAACTCACTTTCTTTCTCAGCTTTAATTGAATCTATCTTGACCGAGAATTCCGTAGGAGAAAGAGTGTACCAATTTGGGAGAAAATTGTTTTCTCTTTCATTTTTCAGGTACAGGTCCATCAATAGATTATTTTGTTCCGAACCTTTCCCGGAATATGCGATGGATTCGTCAAAATCTATGGTATTCAAATGGAGCAAAAGGCTGTCGCCGGGCTGAATATAAAAAACTTGTGATTCGTTATGTCGAATTGAATATAGCCCTTCAGATAATTTGTCAGATCGATATAAAAAAAAATTATTGGAATCCAACTGAATGGTGTCAATGACCAAGCTGCCTTGGGAGAATATAATGTAGTCCATCTTAGGATTGACTACTTGTCCCCCAAACCATGTATCGCCCACCTTGTCCTCGTTCTTACAAGACAAAAGGGTGAATATCACTAAAAGTAGAGGGAGTAGTTTTTCTCGCAAAGACGTGGGTATTTATTAAAGCAAACAAATGTAGCTGAGAGGGGTAGCCGATTATGTTAAATCCTGGTTAAAAGGATTTTTGAAAAGTTAATCTTTTCGCTCATCGGTTTAAATACCTACTTTTGCGCAAAATTTAAAAATATGCTATCAGTTTCAAATTTGTCCGTTCAGTTCGGGAAACGTGTTTTGTTCGATGAAGTGAGCACCCAGTTTACCACTGGAAATATATATGGTATTATTGGAGCCAACGGGGCAGGGAAATCTACCTTTCTCAAGATTCTCGCAGGAAAACAAGATCCCACCTCTGGCCATGTTCATTTAGAAAAAGGAAAACGAATGTCCGTCTTGGAACAAAACCATAATGCGTATGACGATTTTATGGTATTGGAAACTGTTGTTCAAGGGAATAAGGAACTTTTCGCCCTAAAAAGCCAAATAGACAAACTTTATGAGGACTATACCGATTCAAATGCCGAAAAGATAGGGGAGCTTCAAGTTGCTTTTGAAGAAATGAACGGCTGGAACGCAGAAAGTGATGCAGCTGCGATGCTCTCAAACCTTGGGATTGATGAAAGCCTGCACCATGTTCTGATGAAAGATTTGGACGGAAAGCAAAAAGTACGGGTTCTTCTGGCCCAAGCGCTCTTCGGAAATCCGGATGTATTGATTATGGATGAGCCTACCAACGATCTGGATTACGAAACGATAACTTGGTTGGAAAACTTTTTGGCCAATTATGACAATTGTGTGATCGTGGTTTCGCACGACCGCCATTTTTTGGATTCTGTCTGCACCCATATCAGCGATATCGATTTTGGAAAAATTACCCATTACAGTGGAAACTATACTTTTTGGTATGAGAGCAGCCAATTGGCAGCGCGACAAAGAGCACAACAGAATAAAAAAGCAGAGGAAAAAAAGAAGGAACTTCAGGAATTTATTATGCGGTTCAGTGCCAACGTGGCAAAAAGCAAACAAGCCACTTCTAGAAAGAAAATGATCGAAAAGTTGAATATTGAAGAAATAAAACCTTCCAGCCGGCGATATCCGGCCATTATTTTCGAGCGCGAACGCGAGGCAGGAGACCAAATCCTCAATATTGAAAACCTTTCCGCATCTATTGATGGAGAGGTCTTGTTCAAAAATGTCGATCTCAATTTGTCCAAGAGTGATAAAGTTGTGATCTATTCAAGAGATTCTCGCGCTACAACGGCTTTCTATGAAATTCTTAATGGCAATCTTTCGCCGGACAGCGGAAGTTTTCAATGGGGAATTACAACCAGCCAGAGTTATCTACCCCTTGATAACGAAGAGTTTTTCAAGAATAATCTGTCCTTAGTGGATTGGTTGCGCCAATATGCAAAAACTGAGGAAGAACGTGAAGAGGTTTACTTAAGGGGTTTTCTAGGGAAAATGTTGTTCAGCGGGGAAGAAGCTCTAAAGAAAAGCAATGTTCTCTCCGGGGGCGAAAAAGTGCGCTGTATGCTCAGCAGAATGATGATGATGCGTGCAAATGTTTTGATGTTGGATGAGCCCACAAACCACCTTGATCTAGAATCGATCACTGCTTTTAACAACTCCTTGAAGAATTTTAAGGGAACCGTATTGTTAACAACACACGATTACCAATTTGCCCAAACCGTTGGAAATAGGGTAGTAGAGCTTACTCCAAACGGCGTTATAGATCGTTATATGACTTTTGATGATTATATGGACGACAAGAAAATCAAGGAACAACGGGAGAAAATGTACGCAGTAGAGGCCTAAGTGTTTTGGACAGTGGATGATGAAGGGACGAAAACCTACTTAAAATTTCCACTTACCATTTACCTCCGATCTCATTTAGGTATTCCTCTATAATGGGTCGTGCCTTTTCCATTTGGTCCTCTCGGATAAAAATAAGGGTTTGGTTAGCGAAACTTGCCGCAAATCCTGCTTTGATGCCACTATCGTGATCATTGCGCTCAACGGGGCTTATTCCTATTTCGTTCAAACGCGCAATCAATCCCATGGCCACAAGGGAAGACCCGGTGAAAATTCTTTTTAGTTCCGACATCTTACTTAGCGGTGTCTGATTTAAAAGCATCCACGATCGGTCGTGCCCCAGCAAGTTGGTCCTTTCGAACAAAAACCCGGATTTGATCGGAGTAGTTGCTTCCTGAGCCAAACATAACAGCATTTTGTTGATCGTCCCGAACAATAGGGATGATGTCGATTTCCTTTAGTCGTTCCGCAAGCGCTTCGGCCATTATAATTGGGCCAGTATACACCCGAACAGTTTCTTCTTGATTTTCTGACATGGCTAGATATTTTTGGGTTTCAATTTATAAATTACTGACTTAATTTGGACTTTTGCACCATCGGCACTGTGAAAATTTTCATAAATCATTGGTTTCCGATTGGAGATTTAAAAACACCAATGTTAAAAGTTTATTTTTTGAACATAAAATAGACTGCCAATATCAATAGTACAAATGAAATTAAATGGTTTAGGCGAAACGTTTCTGTCTTAAAAACCAAAAGAGTAAAGCCAACGAAAACTACGAGGGTTATTACTTCCTGAATTACCTTTAACTGCAAAAGCGAAAATGGGCCACCGTTTCCACTGTACCCAATTCGGTTTGCTGGAACTTGAAACATATATTCAAAAAGCGCAATTCCCCAACTGATCAGAACTATGGCAATCAGTCCAAGTTTATTGAACCATTTCCATTCGGCAAATTTCAGATGTCCATACCAGGCCAAAGTCATAAATGTGTTCGAAAGGATAAGAAGGCAGATGGTCAGTATTGCTTTCATTATACACAGAGTTCGGCGTTTTTATTTTCTATAGATTCCATAAACTTGCAATAGTTTAATAAGAAACAAAATTTATTTTGTACACCGAATTTATCCGTGGATGGACTGGTGATTGCCTAATTCTTTCATCACCTCCGCTTCAAATGTAAGGAGTTGGTTCCATTTATGGTCCACGTCCTTTCGGTTGCCATATTGTCGTGCAAATCCGAGAAACATGGTATAGTGGTTGGCTTCGCTTACCATTAATTTTCTGTAGAAATCTGCCAATTCCTTATCTTCAAGTTCTTCGCTCAACAATCTAAATCGTTCGCAACTTCGGGCCTCAATCAGGGCGGCATATAATAATCTGTGCACCAATTGTGTGGTCCTGCTGCCTCCTTTTGGAAAAAATTGGACTACCTGTAAAACATATTCATCCTTTCGGTCGCGGCCCAAAACCCACCCGCGTTCCAGAATTTTGTCGTGCACCATTTTAAAATGACTGATCTCCTCCTTGACCAAGGAAATCATCTCTTGGACAAGTTCGGTATATTCGGGAAAGCCAACAATCAACGAAACTGCTGTGGAAGCTGCCTTTTGTTCACACCAAGCGTGATCGGTAAGTATGTCCTCAATATTCTTTTCAACTATATTTACCCAACGTGGGTCTGTGGGAAGTTTTAAACCTAACATGTTTTATGGCTATTTGTTATTTGGAAATGTAAAATTCAATTCGCTAAATATCCAGATCAAATTCTTGGCGAAGACGTTCAATATCTGGATTTTTTTCTTTCAGTTTTTCAAATTTTTCCCTGGGGGAATAGGCATATTTTTTTTCGATCTTCTCATTTACGGTAATGTTCAGATCAATATCATGATTTTGAAGTTTATCGCGCAAAAATTGAAGTAAATCAAATTTGGTACGCTCCATTTCAGTCTTTATCGTGTAATTCGGGAATTCAAGATGAATGGTTTGGCCTTCTAATCGCGGTTGCCGCATGGTAAGATGGGACCACAGGTTGAACTTGCCTTCTTTTTCAATAATCTGTGCATAATCTTTCCAGGCAGTCTGCATTTCATCTTCAGAAAAATCCTTTTTTGGCAAGTTTTTTTCTTCAGGCTGGCTTGCCATTATTTCCTGGGCCATTTCCTGTTTTTTCTGAATGCTTTTTATTGAAAGAGCCGATACTTTCCGTGCATTCCTCTCTGCCAATTTCTGCGGGCGTTCGATAACTTTTTGACCTTCAGTATTTTCTGGGCCATGACCTGATTTTTCTTTTTCCGGAACAGAATCATGAAGGTTGACTTCATTTTTAAAATCTCCAGATTTGGAAGGTTCTCTGTCGTATTGGTGGTCTTGTGGAGTTTCTGAAACTCCATTTACCAAAGGCGCTTGAGCCCTGCTGCCCGCTGAAGTGATCTTTCTGTTCTCTGTTATTGAATTTCCAGGGGAACTGAAATTCGAAGGTGGAATTATGAAAGGGATGTCGTTATTGGAGTTTTTTTTTTCGTCCTGAAAAGTCAGGGAGGCCAATTGCATCAGGCAAAGTTCTACCAACAAACGTTGATTTTGACTTAATTTATATTTAAGGTCGCAAGAATTCGCTATTTCAATTCCGTCAACCAGGAATTCTCTACTTGTTTTTTGGGATTGTTCAAAGTACATGGTTTTTACTTGATCCCCAACTTCCAACAAGGCAATGGTTTCTTGATGTTTGCTTACCAATAGATCTCGGAAATGGGATGCCAGTCCCATCACAAAATGATGGCCATCAAATCCTTTTGACAGGATTTCGTCATAAGTGGTGAGAACTTCAGGGATGTTGTTTTGCAAAAGCAAATCGGTTATTTGGAAATACCATGTATAGTCCAAGATGTTAAGATTCTCTGTAACCGCTTCGCGGGTGAGGTTTTTTCCAGAGAAACTGACTACCCTGTCAAAAGTAGAAAGGGCGTCGCGCAGGGCACCATCTGCTTTTTGGGCTATAATGTGAAGGGCATCGTCTTCGGCGTTTATCCCTTCTGCTCTGGCAACTTCTGCAAGATGTTCTTTGATGTCGCGAACACCAATTCTTCTAAAATCAAAGATTTGGCACCGTGATAGTATGGTAGGTATAATCTTATGCTTTTCGGTGGTGGCCAAAATAAAAATGGCATGTTTTGGAGGTTCTTCCAAGGTTTTTAAAAAAGCATTAAAAGCCGCTGACGAGAGCATATGGACCTCATCAATAATATATACTTTATATTTTCCGACTTGTGGTGGGATCCTGACTTGGTCGATCAAGTTACGGATATCATCAACCGAGTTATTTGAAGCTGCATCCAGTTCAAAAACATTGAAAGCGAAATCTTCATTTTCCTTTTCGGTGCCGTCCTGGTTTATTCTTTTTGCCAGAATTCGGGCACAGGTAGTTTTTCCAACCCCCCGCGGCCCTGTAAATAGCAGTGCTTGGGCCAAATGGTTGTTTTTTATGGCATTTTCCAGAGTATTGGTAATGGCTTGTTGCCCCACAACATCCTTAAAAGTAGTTGGGCGGTATTTTCGGGCTGATACAATGAATTGTTCCATGTTTTCAACAAGTCAGTATTTTAATCCTAAAACTGGTTTGAGGATTAGTGACTTAAAAGCAAATATAGAGATGTAGATT
>CAZMDY010000072.1:0-9688 GCA_964565295.1 uncultured Aequorivita sp.
AAGGGATCGCCATAAACCTCAGAGGTAGAAGCGATCAAAATGCGGGCTTTTTTTTCCCTAGCCAATCCCAAAAGATTGTGGGTTCCCAAAGATCCCACTTTTAAAGTTTGTATAGGGATTTTCAAATAATCGATCGGGCTTGCGGGAGATGCAAAATGTAGAATATAGTCTACTTTTCCGGGGACGTTCACGAATTTGGTGACATCGTGGTGGTAAAACTCGAATGCTTCCAGTTTAAATAAATGTTCAATGTTTTTCAAATCTCCGGTAATGAGATTATCCATTCCAATAACGAAATATCCTTCGGCAATAAACTTGTCGCAAAGATGGGAACCTAAAAACCCCGCTGCCCCGGTAATGAGAACTCTCTTCATTCTATAATCACTGTTTTTTGAATTGGTTTATCTGTTCTGTTTTCCGATTTGTTGTGATTCTATAATGAACAGACCGAATTGTTTTTGATGTGTTCATTAAAAAAACATTAAATGGGTTTTACAAACGAGCGCAAAAGTACAATTTGCAATGCTTTTATGCCTCTTTTATCCTGTTGTTTTCTATGTAGTTGGAACCAGTCATGATCACGATCAAGATAAATCCGATATAATAGGCTCCAATTTGCCTATGAAACACGTTCTCGACCAAACAGTACAACACCAAAATGGCGAGCATTGCGGTGGAAAAAAAATGTTTTCTTACGGAAAGGAAACTTACTATGACAAATCCTCCAAACAACAACAGCGCAATAAAACCAGCACTTAGATAAAAATCCAAAAATTGGTTGTGGGTGTGGTACCGATTCTCAACAAACTCTTTATTTTTATCTGGATCCGATATATGGTTTCCATAACAGGTAACCAACTTGTCATTAGTGGCACTAAAACCCATTCCGTTAATAAGGAACCCTTCGTTTTCCATAATTTTGGCTGAACATTCCCAAACTACTGCCCTGAGCTCATAGGTCATTGAATTTTCGATAAATGCAATGGAGAAACCTGGTTTTCCATCGGTTGAATTGCTATGTTCGTTTTCATTTTTCATCAGCAAAAGCAAGCCTACAATCGCCACTACTGCTCCAACAGCGATCGTAATCTTTCTGATTTTAGGTTTCCCATAAAACTGGCGCGCGATCAACACTACAAACAGGGCTACCAAGGCAATTTTTGAAGCGATCAGAATTATGAAAACCGCGTTGATCAGAATATTTGCCAAGTAATAATTGTTGTAAGGATGGAACCGTGTTTTGATTCCCTGGACTGAAATCAATATGCTGAAAACACATAAAAGCCCTAAATACAGCCGATCGATCAATAAGGATTCCACTACTATTGGCGACTCACCAAGGGAGAAATTTCCAGTTGCATCGCTAATGAGCACAAAATTGTACACCGAAAAAATAATTGCCGCCAATGCTGAAAAAATGATGGCATTCTTTATTTTATCTACATTGGAAATGGGAATATAAAGCACAGCCAAACCCACAGCAATCATCACTTTCTTGATGATGTTGAAATCTTCCGTCCGGCCAGTGACGAATGAATTAATGCACAAAAAGACAAAAAATGCTAAAAATAGGGCGATTGGAAGTGATCTTAATTTTTTGAAATCCTCCTTTTTTACAATAAAAGGAAATGCCACCACCAAAATCCCCAAGAGAATATTGGGCAATGCCCTGATGTAATTATCAAAAGGAATGATGAGGTAGAGCAGTAAAAAAGCATAAGGGTATATGGCGGCTAGCAGTATCCTCATTGTTGGCTGTACAATTGTTTTAATTTTAGGGGAAGATAGAAAACTCTTGGGATATTCTAAGAAAGAAACCCAGTTTATCCATGAATCTTCTACTTCCAAAGAACAATATATTACTTTGAATAAGATTATTTTTCATAAGATTCACGACTTTGAAGCATAAGGCATTCCCGTAAAATAACCACATAAATCACCACGGAGGCATTGTAAAAAAAATTCCCTGCAAGCAATGCTATCACTAATAAAAGAATCAATATGAACAGCCCCAGCTTATTTTCAATTTTAAATTGAAGTAAACTATTGAAATAAAAATAAGCATAACATAAACTTCCTATTAATCCCCAAAAGAAAATGGTATCGAATAAGGCCATTTGAGGCCTGATTTCAAAATTGGAAATGCCTCCAAACAAATAATTCCAAAATCCCCAATTTTCCTGCATATATGGAAGGGTTTTTTCAATAAAAAATTGATCTCGAAAACTCAGAAAGGAGGTAAGGAAACCATCTGTTTCTCTTAATGATCGAAAAATGGGATTTATAAAAAATAGATAGTATGCAAAACTTAGAGCGGCGGAAACTAAAATGATTATTAAAACCCGTTTAACTGCTTTTGAGGAAACAAATTTTAAGATATAAAAAGAAAAAATAGCAGTCAGGGCCAATGCAATCGCCTTTGTGCCGACCAGCAATCCTGCAAATACAATAAGCCAGAATTTCCAATTTACAATCATTCTTTTCTTATAGCATGCCAAGAAATAGCACAGTCCAATTGTATAAAAATAAGTACTGGTGGAGGTAGCCACGAGCAAGCCATTATAACCAAATCGAGCCCCGGTATAAGAGCGAAGAAAATAGATGTCAAATATAAATCCTGTTAAAACCAATATACTGTTGAATATCAAAATATATTCGAAAAATTTTAAAAGCTTTAATTTAGGAGTATGTTGTTTTACGGCAAAAAATCCCAAGAATGCAATAGGGAAAATATACTTCAAAAAATACGACACCACAGGAATTTCAAAACCCTCGGAAATAGTTAATTGGCCAATACAGAAAATGCCGGTCAATATAAAAATATAGATTAATTCCTTTTTTCTATAAAGGACTAATCCCATCAAAATTAGCACAAGGACAATCGCCTTGATTCCAGGTTGAATTCCAAAATTTTCGGCATGTGACAAATCGGAAATTTTTGCTATCGCTTCGGACAGAAAGAAAATAATTAATAAAAAGATCAGAATGGATTCAGAATTTCCTTCAATTCTTTCTTTTAGATAATTTATCTTCCTTTCCATCTTATTCCAATTTTGTTTGAGATGCCATAATTGTCGGGGCAGGTTTATAAAACATTAAACCCAAACAAGCTCCGATATAGATTCCTGCAATGCCCGAATTAAACACGTGGCCTGCAATAGAAGCCTCGAGTGCAAGAACAAAAAGCATCAGTAAGGACAAACGTGCATAGGGATATCGGTTTTTTAGTTGAACAAAGGCTTTTAAAAACAGGAAAAACAGTATAATAATAAACAGTACTCCACCGATAATTCCATACGCAAAAAAGATGTCAAAAAAATCAATTTCAATTACTTGTCCCAACCGGTTTTCATAAAAGTACTGGCCACCTCCTATAATTTTTTCTAAAAAATTCCATTCTTCTATATAAATCGGCATCATTTTTTCGACCCGCAAGTTTCTTTGTGAAAATATAAAGGTGACGAAATCCCATTTGTTATAGAAGTAATTAATGCGCTCCATTATCTGTGAATCCTTTAGCAGTTTATACGCCATATATGCGGCCAACGGTATAAATAGAACAAACGACGAGATCCAGATAACGAGTTTACGTAAGTTTATCCTGTTCAAATTCTCAATTGTTGCAAATATTAAAATTGTTACCAGAACAACCCCAAGCATTGCCGTTTTAGAGGTTATAGTAATCCCTAAAAATAAATTGAACAGGAAAAAGAGATAAAATAAGGTTTTTTTATTTTTTATTTCATACAGGTGATAGGCAAGGATAGCATATAGCACCAAATGTAGTGCTGAAATTTCGTTTCCTGCATAAAAAAACCCAGTGGTGCCAGTATTGTCGTAATTATAAAATGGAAAGCCCAACCCTACATATTTCAAAAGGATATTGACTGCAAAGACGATATACGAGAAAACGAACCAATTTTTTAATAAGATCCTGGTTCGTTTTCTTGGAAACCTATATACGCGTGTAAAATAGACCAATGCCAGAAAAATACTTATATATTTTGAAAGTTTGATAAAATCATCAAATAAGATCCGTAAAGTATACGTGTCATTTTTCAAAAACTGGATCCAAGATGGAATTGAAAATAGAACCAAGAAGAAAATCAGTATCAAAAAGTCGGTTTTCGGATTCACCAACAGTCTAATAGATATTAAAACCAATACAAACAGCTTATAAATCTGACCAATTGAAATCGGGAACTCAACACCTCCTTTTAAGAGGATTCCATTGATCATATCTATAGGCAGCAAAAAAAACATTGCCAAAATAATAACCCAATCGAAACTCAAAAAAGCTTTGTTTTTTGCCTCAGTTGTCATTTTATAAATTTTTGATCAAAGCGATCAGGTTATTATTGAAATTTACCGTATTCGATTTATATACCTCTAAGTTGTAAGTATCTATATTTTTTAGTTTTTCTTCTAAATCGCTCAAATCCTCGTTCAATGGAATAATAATGTTCAGTTTGGCAAAAGCATCTAATATCTCGAGTTGATGATCGTCAATGTGTTCGCCAAATTCGGCAAGTCTGGCCACAGCAATCACTTTTTTACCCCTTTTTAAAGCGGTGATAATTGAGCCCGTTCCGGCATGGCTAATGACAAATCTTGCTTTACCAATATATTCGTTGAACTCATCTTTATCTAGAAAGGGTATGCAGTGTATATGGTCGGATTGGAATTTATTGTTTCCAATTTGAGCAATAACTTCTTCCTGAATCCACTTGTTTTCTACGGCCTTTTCAACAGCTCTTAAAAGCCGCATAAAATTAAAATCTTGTGTTCCAATAGTGACGAAAACCATGTTTAATAAATTGGTCCGAAATACTTAGCTCGGGGGTATATGTCTAGCAATTTTTCCCATTGCACAATAAAAATATCTGCCAAAGGATAGCATATTTTCCCTGTTAATGTCTTAGTGTCTGTTCTTGAAAAAGTTTCAATAAAGATTAGGTTCTTCCCAAACAGTTTTCCTATAAAGAACATTGGAATAGCACATCCAGCTCCGGTACTTATAATAATTTCAGGTTTAATTTTTAAAAATAAGTAAACCGATCTAAAAAAAACCATTATGAAAATAATTGGAAAAAGCAATTTGTTTTTTCTCGAAAAAAAAGGCAGATAAGAAACGTTCTCGTATTTTGATTTCAGTGTTTTAGTAGCCCTGTTTTTTTCTGTAACAATATACGAATCAAAAGTGTCCATGGTTTCTTTTAGGCTCAGCAATTGTTCTAAATGGCCACCCGTACTGGCAATAAACAGAACCCTCTTCATTTTTGGGAATTTCTCATAAAGGTTAAAAATAAAGCCATGGTCAAATAGCCCATAGAACGATACATATAGTTCTCAAACATAAAAACTATTAATATGCCTATAATGAAGGATAACATAAACAAATCTTTCCGCTTTAGGGCAGTAATACAATTGACAATAAAAAACCCGCAAAATAAAATCAGACCAAAAAATCCATGTTCCAACAGATAAAAAAGATACTGATTGTGGGTATTGTACATTCTCTCCAAAGAAACGTCCAAATTGTTTTTCCTATAAGTTGTTTCCAAAACGGAATCTTCACTTCCAGCGCCATATCCTAAGATCGGTTTTTCTTTTATAGTTTCCCAAATAGCAGTCCAGCGCGCTATACGGGAATCGTCCGCAACTCTGTTATTTATTTCGCTCCCTGTGTTTTCCGCATTGATATCCCACGACAATTCGAGTGAAAATCGCTGCAACAAATAAAAATGACGTAATTGATTGTTATAAAGATAAATCCCTACTACCAATACCAAAGTCATTCCCATTGTGTACAGGATCTTTCCTTTTTTTGGAAGATAAAAGAATAATGCCAAAATCTGCAGACCGTACAAGCCTAATCCTACCCTGCTCATAGTGAAAATTAGAGCCAGAGACAAAATTCCCAAAAAAGTTATTTTCCAATAAATATTCAGCTTCTTTGAATTAAAAACAAAGAAGTTTGCGGCGAGAAGCCAAATGGTATAATATGTAGGATGCGTTCCGATGGGATCAGTGAAATTACCATAGGTATACCGATGTGAGAAGACATTCAGGATGGATTCTTCGTCAGCATTGACAAAACGAATTACCATTAACACCAATAAATAAAGAATGCTGCCCATAACTCCGAACACTATTCCATTTGAAATATAAGACGGAGCTTTCGTCTTTATAGATTTGGCTGCAAAAATATATGCCAACGACAACACCATAAAAGGAATGAATTTTTCAACCATTCGAAAACTTTCTTTGCTCAGTGAAAAAAAAGCAGCTGATAAGGCACATAAAAAGAAAAACGAAGGAAGGATCAACAAAGATGCCCATTCCCTTTTAGTGGGAAATTTTTTCTCAACACAGGATTTTATAACTATTCCACCTCCAAAAACAAGCAAAAAGATATTCGCGATTGCCGGGGAAACGGGCAACAACACGCAAGCGCCAAACAAAATGACCAGAAGGATTCTTTCCATAGTTTTACTCTTACGAAAGTAATTGTTCAAATTTTTGATACAGCGTATATGCTACTTTATTTTTTTCATATTTTCTTGCCGTTTGGATGGCTGCATTTCTCATGGTATCTTTTTCCTTTTGCGATAGTTTGTAGAAATTAGTGATTTTTTCCACCAGCTCGGCTTCATTTCCAGGTGTAAAGAACCATCCGTTTTTCTTGTCGTCAATAAAAGTTTTCAAACCTGCAATCTCGCTTCCAATAACCGGCACACCACACGCCATAGCTTCCAATCCCACTAGGCCTAAACTTTCATTTGATTGTGTCGGAAAAACAAAGAGATCTAGATCGTTATACAAGGAACTGAGCTCCTTGTGGAACATAATTCCCAAATAATCGACGTGATCCTGAAGGTTTAGTTTCACAACAAGAGCTTTCATCGCTTCTGTTTTGCTTCCTGTACCTGCAATGGAAACTTTAAAATCCAAATTCTTATTTTTTAAGAGGTGTAAGGCTTTCAGAAAGGTTCTCCATCCTTTGTCATCTTCAATTCGGGAAACGAATCCTAGATGTAGTTTGTTTTGTTCAGATTTCTTATGAGAATAGAAAATAGAAGTATCCAAGCCTCCTGAAGGCGAAATGAATATTTTGGATTCAGGAAAATCGGGGAAAACAGTTTCAATTATTCCTTTAAAATATGCCGAAGGAACTACTAATAAGTCCGTGGTCCTCAAAAGTTTTTTATTGCAGAATTTTAAAAGACCTTTATGGTATTTTAAAATATCGGATCCGTGAATGTTTATGACAAGCTTTTTCTTTTTGCCAAATAATCCCCGAGCTAGCAATAATCCGGGGGAGGAATGGGAAATAAAGTGTAAATAAATAAGGTCGAAATTATTTTTGCGGTATGCGGAAAGAATGTCCAGATAGAATTTTTTATATTTTCCCAATTTTTCAAAAAATGATCTGGTTCTACCCGAAATAACGGCTTTTTGGATTATTTCTGCTCCATTGCTTTGTAGTCCATCCTCGATATTCCGAACAAAAATTCCATAGTCACGATCATCTTTTGAGGGATATAGATTGGAGATTAGGAATATTTTCATTTTAAAAATTTAAAATTGGTTGGGGATCCCTATCAAGAATCATATACATGCAATCTAACTCCCAATAGCGCGCTTAACACTGAAAATTTATTTCGGTATTCAAAAATATCTGCTTGATAGATTGCAGTGAGGTCATTTTGTAGTTCCACATCATTTATCAATCCTATATTCTCCTTAAACAAACGATCGAAATGTCCTAAGATTGTCGGATCTTGTTTGAACCATGTAGAAATGGGGCTCATACTGTCGTAATTCCAGCCTAAATATTTTTTACCGCCATTTACATATTTCTTGATCAGCCGTCCGTAATTTATTTTAAAATCGGAATTTGGCTTTAATCCAATTTTTTCCCAGCGATAGTTCAATAGGTCGGGATGCTTTTCTTTCATCCATTTAAAATAAATAGATTGGTTGGTTTTATATTTATTGGGAATGTTGAGACAAAAATCTATAAGCTCAGTATTGTAGAAAGGAGAGCTTAAATCAATAAAGTTATTAAAAAGATGGTCGCCCATCAAAGTGCCGTTTACTTGTCTTTGTTCAAAGGCATAAATCTCAAAATCGGTATGGTTATAATTACTTAACATTTCTTCTAAAAAGCCAATCTTTTCCAGAAGTTCCGGTTTGTTTATGAAACCTGTCAACCCAATGCTCCCCTTGTTTTTAATGAAATTAAAATTTGGCTTTAAAAATGAGCCAAACAATACATCTCCGATCTGGCCAGAATGTAAAATCCCGTGTGGCTGTAAATTAAGTGTCTTTAAAGCGTTATAAATAGTGGCATGGGCAGTAAAAAGAACCATTCCTTCCCCTGCCCGTATGTAGTTTTTGAAAACATTTTCGGTATAAAAACGTCCGTGTTGGAAATTATATTGAAGATGGGAATCAAATCGATCCGCAGCGATTTTCTGGGCGATTTGAACATCACTTGAATCGGGGCTGCCATACGTATAGGTCTTAATATTTTCAAATCCCAATTCAGCGGCAATCATCGTATTGACGCGAGAATCCATTCCACCACTGATTAAACCTATATGTTCATATCCATATTCCTTGTCTTTGTTCCATTCATCGGCTATCGCTTTGGTCATCAAAGTATCAATTCCTTCGATGGCATCATCAATCGAAAGATTTTCTTCCTTTTTAATGAATCGGTAGTAAGGAGTTTCTTGGATTTTATTTGATTTTAAATCAACTTCCAACGTAGATCCATATCCTAGTTTTTTTATTTCACAAACTGTGGTCATCTCGTCAAAAAGTTGGCCGTATAGTGCTAAACTATATATCGCGTCTCGATCCATTTGTAAAGAAATGTTAGAATCGCGTAGCAGACGGGACAATACATGCATTTCAGAGGCAAAGGCGAAGCCGTGGTAATGATCATAATAATAAAATATGCGTCTTGTAGAAAGAGGATCGTTATAGACAAGGATTCTTTCTTTTGTCTTGTCAAAAATAAAACCGGCAAAGGTTCCTTTTAAGTCTTTTACAAAGTCCTTTCCTCTTTTCTCAAATTCTTCTATGAAATCTTCGGGGCTTCGAATTTTAGAATAATTTATTCCTTCATAACAAATAATATAGCGGTCATTTTCAAATAGAAATCGATCTTTTTCAAACTTATTGCTCACAGAACGTCCAAATCTAAAGATGCCATGCACAATCTCCTCACCGATTGTAATCGAGAAGTTGGCGTTATAGAAGTTCTTGAATATATTTTCTTGGGTTTGGTTTTTAAGCAAAACACCATAAATTCCAGCCATAGATTTTATTTAATTTTTACAAAAGGATTGAAATAAGTGATTATATTTTCCCTTCTTTTCAAAAAAGCGGCATTAAACACATACCATATTGTCAAACTTATGGCTGTTGCTAAAGCAGCCCCAATGTTTCCGAATTTAGGAACCAGAAGAAAGTTCAAACTTAAATTTAGGACCACAACCAAAATTGCTATATTTTGATATTGTTTTTGATAGCCTATCATTTGCATTATGATAGCCGCCGACCCCATAAAACTATTCATTAAATGAACTAAGGCCAAAATTAGAAGAACCGGAAATCCGGATTTAAATTCCTCTCCAAACAATCCTAATAAAAATTGATTGAAGATAATGATTGT
>CAZMDY010000073.1:0-9620 GCA_964565295.1 uncultured Aequorivita sp.
GCGCGAATTTCGTCATTTTCCAGCAAATTTAAAACTTTTTGGGCGTATTTTTCATGTTTCTCGCTAAGAGATAATATTATTGCTTGGTCCGGAGCCAACCAAAGAGGAAAATTTCCGCCCGTATGTTCTAATAAAATGGCCACAAAACGCTCCATGCTGCCAAAAGGGGCCCGGTGAATCATAACTGGTCGGTGGGTTCCGTTGTCACTCCCTTTATATTCAAGATCAAAACGTTCCGGGAGGTTGTAATCTACTTGAATCGTTCCCAGTTGCCAGCTTCTTCCCAGTGCATCCTTCACCATAAAATCCAATTTGGGACCATAGAAGGCGGCTTCCCCATATTCAATTTTATAATCTAAGCCTTTGGACTCGGCAGCATTTATAATTGCGTTTTCTGCTTTATCCCAGTTTTCCAATGAACCAATATATTTGGAAGGATTCTCCGGATCGCGGAGGGAAACTTGAGTAGAAAAATTTTCAAAACCCAAGGAGCCAAACACGTAAAGAACCAAATCAATTACATTCTTGAATTCTTCATCCAATTGGTCTGGCATACAGAAGATATGGGCATCGTCCTGGGTAAACCCGCGAACTCGAGTGAGACCATGCAGCTCGCCGCTCTGCTCATAACGATAGACAGTCCCGAATTCTGCAAATCGTTTTGGAAGATCTTTGTAAGACCAAGACTGATTCTTGAATATCTCACAATGGTGTGGACAGTTCATAGGTTTTAGCAGAAACTCCTCTCCTTCATGCGGGGTTTTTATGGGTTGGAAACTGTCGGCTCCATATTTCTCATAATGGCCCGAAGTTTCATAAAGTTCTTTTTGCCCAATATGTGGGGTGATTACCATTTCGTAACCTGCCTTTTTTTGTGCTTTCTTTAGAAAGTTTTCAAGTCTTTCGCGCAAAGCGGCTCCTTTTGGAAGCCACATTGGAAGTCCTTGGCCAACCTTTTGTGAAAAGGTGAACAATTCAAGTTCTTTCCCCAATTTTCGATGGTCGCGTTTTTTTGCCTCTTCCAATAACTCAAGGTATTCAGTCAGGTCTTTTTGTTTGGGAAAACTGATCCCATAAATTCTGGTCAGTTGTTTGTTTTTCTCATCCCCGCGCCAATACGCTCCTGCAATATTTGTAAGTTTTATGGCTTTAACAATTCCTGTGTTGGGAATGTGGCCGCCTCGGCATAAATCTGTGAATGTGTCGTGGTCACAAAAAGTTATGGTGCCATCTTCAAGGTTTTCAATAAGTTCCACTTTGTATTGATTGTCCTGTCCTTTATAAAACTCCAAGGCTTCAGCTTTAGAGGATTCCCGCATTGAAAACCCGTGTTTGCCTCGGGCAATTTCCAACATTTTGTTTTCAATTTCTTTTAAATCCTTTTCTTGAAGGGTTTTTTCTCCAAAATCCACGTCATAATAGAACCCATTTTCAATAGCCGGACCGATGGTCAATTTTATTCCTGGATATAATTCTTCCAATGCCTGGGCCAAGATGTGGGCGGATGAATGCCAAAATGCTTTTTTTCCTTCTGGATCGTTCCAGGTATAAAGTATAAGGCTTCCGTCCTCAGTTAGAGGAGTATGAGCCTCTACCACTATTTGGTTGAAAGACGCTGAAATAACATTTCGCGCAAGCCCTTGACTAATGCTCTGCGCAACTTCCATGGGAGTGGTGCCGGCATCATAATTCTTTACACTTCCATCGGGTAGGGTAATGGCTATCATATACTTAAAAATTTTAGGGTGCAAAGATAGTGTTAGTTTCTGCGGTTTGCAATAGTTGGCCTTGGTTATACGAGGAGTAAAACCCCGATTGCGAAAGCATCTAAACCGTCATAGAAAAAAGTTGGGTCTCCGGTTTGTTCCGTTGAAGTAGAAGATCAAATGCCATACAGACATTTCTTACGTAAGGTCGTCCATTTTCCTTGATTTTCATTGAGTCGGTTCCGATTTCAATCAGTCCATCCATTTCCATTTCTTTGAGGCTCTCCAAGACGTTGGGCAATTCCGGGAATTGCATTTCGGGGGAAACCCAAGAGGTTTCAAGCCGACACATTAAATTTAAGATATGGCGACGGATCAAAAGATCTTCCGCACTAAGTTTGTGACCACGATATACAGGTAAAATTCCTTTGGCAATCAATTCTTGGTATTGTTCCACATTTTTTACATTTTGGGCAAAACCATACCAACTATCCCCAATGGCCGACACCCCTAGTCCGAGCATTAACTGGGTTTTGCTTTCCGTATAACCCATGAAATTTCGGTGAAGCGTTTTGTTTTCCATTGCTTTGTAAAGGCTGTCAGTTTTTAAGGCAAAATGATCCATCCCGATTTCTAAATATCCTGCTTCTTCAAGCATTTGTTTCCCCAATTCATACATCGTCCTTTTCTCTTCGGCCGTGGGAAGATCTTCTTCCTTAAAACCCCGCTGTCCGTTGCCTTTGATCCAAGGAACATGGGCATAACTGTAAAAAGCGATGCGATCAGGCATCAGTTCCTTCGTTTTTTCAATGGTGTAGATAATGTGCTCTCTTTTCTGAAAAGGTAGGCCAAAAATAATGTCATGGCCGATGGAGGTGTAGCCAATTTCGCGGGAAGTTTCAGTGGCCCGTTTTACATTTACAAAAGGTTGCAGTCTGTTTATAGCAAGCTGAACCTCTGTGTTATAGTCCTGAACACCATAACTAACGCGTTTAAAACCAAAATCATATAAAGTTTGTAAATGATCCCGGGTAGTGTTGTTTGGATGGCCTTCAAAACTAAAAGATGGTTTCTCTGCGGGAGTGGCGAACCTGAATAATCCTCGAAGCATTGAGGCTAAGTTCTCTGGAGAAAAAAACGTAGGGGTTCCTCCACCGAGATGGATTTCCTTAATAATGGGTTTTTCGGGAAATAGTGCCACATAAAGCTCCCATTCCTTTTGAAGGGATTCGAGATAAGGAGTTTCTACATTGTGGTTTTTGGTGATCCGCTTATTGCACCCACAAAAAGTGCAGAGACTTTCGCAAAAGGGCAAATGCACATAAAGACTGATTCCTTCAGAGTTATTGCTCTGTTTAAAGCTTTTTATTATATCAGATTCCCAATGTTTTGGGGAGAAGTTCTCGTTGTCCCAATATGGAACCGTGGGGTAGCTCGTGTAGCGCGGTCCGGGAACGTTGTATTTTGAAATTAAGGATGAAGACATTTTATAAAAATTTTAAACGGATAAAAATACGGTATCCGTATCCCAGAAAAAATGATGGATGTCAGGTTTGGAATTCCGACCGGTATTTGATCCTACTTTAGTAATCCAAATATTCCGTGATCTCCAATCCATATCCGATCATTCCCACACGTTTGGTTTGCTCAGTGTTTGAAAGCAGTCTAATCTTTCGTATTCCAAGGTCATGGATTATTTGCGCTCCAATGCCAAAATCCTTATTGTCCATTTCGATGCGTGGGGCCTTTGTCACTTTGTCCGGCTTTTGGAGCTCTTTCAGTTCCTTCAATCGGCTCAACAAGTTAAGGGATTGGCTTTCTTGGTTAATAAAAACAATTGCTCCTTTTTCTTCTTTGTTGATAACGTGGAACATATCGTCTAATTTTTTCTCGGCGTTGTTGGTCAGTGCACCGAGGATATCACTGTTTACCAAGGTCGCATTAACACGTACGGCAACAGGTTCTTCTTCATTCCAGGAACCTTTTGTGAGCGCTAAATGTATTTGGTTATTGGTGGTTTGTTTGTATGCCCGCAACCTGAATTCACCAAATTTTGTGTTGATGTTGAAGTCCTCTTTTTTCTCAATTAAGGAATCATGTTCCATTCTATATTTCACAAGATCCTCAATGGAGATAATCTTCAGATCAAATTTTTTGGCAACTTTCATCAGCTGGGGCAACCTTGCCATAGTTCCATCCTCATTTAGGATTTCGACCAAAATCCCAGCAGGTTTTAACCCTGCAAGCCTTGCCAAGTCTATGGCTGCCTCCGTATGACCTGTTCGGCGTAGAACGCCTCCTTGTTTGGCACGCAAAGGAAAAATGTGTCCAGGCCTTCCGAGGTCGTGCGCTTTTGTGTTCTCGTCCACCAAAGCTTTAATGGTCTTTGCCCGATCGTGGACTGAAATTCCGGTGGTACAACCATGCCCAATTAGATCTACTGAAACGGTAAATTGGGTATGGTGCAAAACGGTGTTGTTTTCAACCATCATCTGCAAATCCAATTCGTTGCAACGATCCTCGGTAAGAGGGGCGCAAATGAGGCCGCGACCATGGGTGGCCATAAAGTTAATCATCGTTGGGGTAACCATTTCCGCTGCTGCAATAAAATCACCCTCGTTTTCGCGGTTTTCGTCATCGACCACAACGATTATTTTTCCATTTTGAATATCTTCGATGGCCTCCTCAATTGTGTTGAGTTTGACGGTATGTTTTTCTGTAGAAATCATGAGTTGCAAAATAATGTGCAAAGGTATAAAATGTAGGGCGGTTATTGTCTATAATAATATATTTGAAATCCGCATTGGATGTACCGATATATAATAAGGTAATAGTCAACTTAGAAGTCGAAGCATGAAATACATCCATTCTTTTGATTTTCAAAATAAAAACCTTATTTTTGCACCCCTTTTAGCGACGAGGCAAGAACAAAAGGGATCTGAAACTTAAAATAAAAACAAATCCTTCTGTGGGATAGTCGCACCAAAATCTTGTAACAACACAGAATACAAACCTTTGATTTTTAGAATGATAATATCATCGAAAAAATCAAATTATTAATAAAAATGGCTGAAAAAGCAAACAAAGAAGTAGCTGACCAACAAGCTACAAACGAACAGGAAAACATTGCTGTAGCAGAAAAAACGGCTGAGAATGTTTCCTCAAATGAAACCAATAAACCAAAAGCCGAACTTTCGTTGAAAGAACGTGATCCTGAGAAGTTCCTTGCGGATTTCGACTGGCATAATTACGAAGAGGGAATCGAGCTTATCGATGACGGCAAATTGGAGGAGTTTGAAAAATTGGTAAAGGAAAATTTTGTCGACACCCTGGATGACGAAGTGGTTGAGGGGAAAGTGGTCTATATCACTGATCGCGACGCTATTATCGATATCAACGCAAAAAGCGAAGGTGTTGTTTCCTTGAACGAATTCCGTTACAACCCCGATTTAAAAGTTGGCGACAAGGTAGAAGTATTGATCGATGTCCGTGAGGACAGTACTGGTCAACTGATCCTTAGCCACCGTAAAGCGAGGACCATCAAAGCATGGGATCGAGTGAATGCTGCCCACGATGAGGGGACAATTGTAAACGGGTATGTAAAATGCCGCACAAAAGGCGGTATGATAGTCGATGTTTTTGGAATCGAGGCGTTCCTGCCCGGTTCGCAAATTGACGTTAAACCAATCCGCGATTACGATATGTACGTTGGAAAAACAATGGAATTCAAGGTTGTGAAAATCAACCACGAATTCAAAAACGTTGTTGTTTCCCACAAAGCGCTTATTGAAGCAGATATTGAAGAGCAGAAAAAAGAAATCATTGGCCAGCTTGAAAAAGGACAGGTACTTGAAGGAGTTGTTAAAAATATCACTTCCTACGGAGTATTCGTTGATCTTGGAGGTGTTGATGGACTTGTTCACATTACCGACCTTTCTTGGTCACGAATCAACCATCCGAATGAGATCGTTGAACTGGATCAGAAATTAAACGTTGTAATTCTTGATTTCGATGAGGATAAAACACGAATCCAATTAGGTCTTAAGCAATTGAATCCTCACCCATGGGAAGCTCTTGGCGATGAGTTGAAAGTTGGTGATAAAGTAACTGGTAAAGTGGTTGTAATTGCAGACTACGGTGCTTTTGTTGAAGTTGCCGAAGGTGTTGAAGGTCTTATCCACGTAAGCGAAATGTCTTGGAGCACACACTTGCGAAGCGCACAGGATTTCGTGAAGGTGGGCGATGAAGTTCAAGCTAAGATACTGACAATGGACAAAGAAGAGCGCAAAATGAGCCTTGGGATCAAACAGATGACTCCAGACCCATGGACCGATATCACTTCAAAATATCCAGTAGGTTCCCGCCACAAAGGTGTGGTCAGAAACTTTACCAACTTCGGGGTTTTTGTTGAACTTGAAGAAGGAATCGATGGTCTCATCTATATCAGCGATCTTTCCTGGACAAAGAAAATCAAGCACCCAAGCGAATTCACCAACATCGGTGATGAACTGGACGTGGTAGTTTTGGAACTGGATGTGGAAGGTCGTAAACTGAGTTTGGGCCATAAGCAAACTGAGGAAAATCCTTGGGACAAGTACGAAAATGAATTTGCCGTTGGCACCAAGCACACCGCATCAATCGATGAGATGGTGGACAAAGGGGCAACCATCAAATTCAATGACGATATCGTAGCTTTCGCACCAAACCGCCATCTTGAAAAAGAAGACGGTTCTATGTTGAAAAAAGGTGATGAAGCCGAGTTCCAAATTATTGAGTTCAACAAGGAATTCAAAAAAGTGGTGGCCTCACACATGACGATCCATAAAGAAGAAGAGGCAAAAATTGTAAAGGAAGCCGTGAAAAAACAAGAGGCGGCCGAAGCAGAAGCCAAGCCAACACTTGGTGACGCCAATGCAAAACTTCAGGAGCTTAAGGATCGAATGGACGGGAAAAAATAACCGAGTATCCTATAAATAAACATAAGGACTGTCAATGCTGGCAGTCCTTTTTTTGTCATTTATTATCCAGTCCCAACTAATAATTAATTAAGTAGGGAAAAGGAGATAACAAAAATTAAGAAAATATACTGATCGCTGCCTGGACAAATGAATTGACTATATCTTTACGGTTCACTTCTTTTTTTTGATTACTTTTGTCGCCAGTAAATTGCCTTCCTATCATGAGCCAAAAAGTGTTGTTGAACGCAAAAGAGATAAACATTGCGCTGAATCGCTTGGCTTGCCAATTGATTGAAAACCATGATGATTTTTCTGGAACTGTTCTGATAGGCCTTCAGCCGCGCGGGATTTTCTTGGCGAAACGGCTTAAAACTCTTCTTGAAGACCATTATAACGTCAAAAGCATCCAGCTTGGTCATTTGGATATTACATTTTACCGAGATGATTTCCGAAGGGGCGACAAGCAGTTGGAGGCCAACAAGACCAGTATAAATTTTATAGTAGAGGACAAAAAAGTGGTTTTTATAGATGATGTTCTCTATACAGGAAGGAGCATTCGTGCTGCCTTAACAGCCATTCAGTCATTTGGAAGACCGGCAGAAATAGAATTGTTGACCCTGATCGATCGTCGCTTTAGCCGCCATTTGCCAATCCAGCCCGACTATCGTGGGCGACAAGTAGATGCTATCAATGGAGAAAAGGTAAAAGTTTCCTGGGAAGAAAATGATGGGGAAGATGCGGTCTATCTTATTAAAAACTAAGCGGAAATAAATTCAGAATTCAGAAACTTTTAGGCCTCAAACGAGATACGAGAAACACAAAATCTGAACTAAGAAACAAGAAAAAAATGAGCGAGTTAAGTGTAAACCACTTACTGGGAATAAAATACATCACGGAAGATGATATAAATCTCATTTTCGAAACGGCCGATCATTTTAAAGAGGTGATCAATCGGCCCATTAAAAAAGTTCCTTCTCTACGGGATATTACAATAGCTAATTTATTTTTTGAAAACAGTACTCGTACCAAGCTTTCATTTGAACTTGCCGAAAAGCGTCTTTCTGCGGATGTAATCAATTTTGCTTCCTCAAGTTCATCGGTTTCCAAAGGGGAAACGCTTATTGATACTGTGAACAACATTCTATCGATGAAGGTGGATATGGTGGTAATGCGCCATCCCAACCCGGGCGCAGGAATATTTCTTTCAAAACATGTAAAAGCTAGTATAATAAATGCCGGCGATGGGGCTCATGAGCACCCTACACAGGCTTTGCTCGATGCGTATTCCATTCGAGAAAAACTTGGGGATGTAGCTGGTAAAAAAGTAGTAATTGTAGGCGATATTCTTCATTCACGCGTGGCACTTTCCAATATATTTGCTCTTCAAAAACTTGGAGCTATAGTTAAAGTGTGTGGGCCAAAAACCTTAATTCCCAAATATATAGATAAGCTTGACGTCTCTGTTGAAACCGATCTGCGTAAGGCGTTGGAATGGTGTGATGTTGCCAACATGCTTCGAGTGCAGAACGAAAGGATGGATATAAGTTATTATCCTACAACGCGCGAATATACCCAGCAGTTTGGCCTAAACAAATCGTTGCTCAATTCATTGAATAAGGAAATTGTGGTTATGCATCCAGGTCCAATAAACCGCGGAGTGGAAATTACCAGCGATGTTGCCGACAGCAAGCAATCCATCATTTTGGAACAGGTAGAGAATGGTGTGGCAGTAAGAATGGCCGTAATTTATTTATTAGCTTCAAAAATACAACATCATGAAAATTGAGAATCATTCAAATTTTGTCGTTCTCAAAGATGAAAAGGACGATATTTCCGATTTTGCAACTTTTATTGAGTCACAAGTACCCTTAAAATATAAAGGACAAAATGTGGTCCTGGACCTTTTGAAATACGATTCACTCCAATTGGGTGACCTTTTATTGTTTCTAAAAACGTCAAATATTCATCGAAAAACAAAACATTCATTTGTTATAGTCAATTCAGCCTTTTCCATTGATGATGTTCCTAATGAAATGATCGTGGTGCCCACTCTACAAGAAGCTGCCGATATAATTGAAATGGAAGAAATAGAAAGGGATCTGGGTTTTTAATATTTCTATTTACGAATTTCATTTCAACTTTAAATTCCATCAGTAATAATTAAGGATAAAACAATGAATTTGACCATTCTCGGTTGCCATGCGGCGACTCCAAAAATTTCTGCCCATCCTACTTCCCAGGTGTTGGAAATGAGAGGCCATGTGTTTTTGATTGATTGTGGCGAAGCAACACAAGTCCAATTGCGGAAGTACAAAATCAAGTTTTCCAGAATCAAGCACATATTTATTTCCCATCTTCACGGAGACCATTTTTTTGGATTGCCGGGTTTGATTTCCACGTTCCATCTAATGGGACGGGAAACGGAAATGCACATTTATGGCCCAAAAGGTATTAAGGAAGCAATGCTCTTATTGTTGAAATTGGGAAATTCGTATACTAAATATCCACTGTATTTTCACGAATTGGATGCGGATTCCCCTCAAATTATTTTTGAGGATGAAAAGGTTTCAGTAACAACTATTCCTTTGGTCCACAGGGTTTATACAAATGGATTTCAGTTCAAGGAAAAACCAGCAGATCGAAAACTGGACGCAGACGCAGCTCGCGAGGCAAATGTGGATTTGAGCTATTACAACATAATAAAAAAAGGCAGCGATGTGGTAAACAGGGAGGGAAGGCTAATTCCCAATGCACAGATCACTTTAGATCCACCTTCACCTAAATCATATTCCTATTGTAGCGACACGGTTTACAACCCTGTAATGGTTCCCCAAATTTCCCAATCTACCGCCCTTTATCACGAATCTACTTTTCTGGAGCCCCACCAACATCTTTGTGAAAAAACCAAGCACAGCACTGCAGCAGAAGCAGGAAAGATTGCCAAGCAAGCCCAAGT
>CAZMDY010000074.1:0-9599 GCA_964565295.1 uncultured Aequorivita sp.
CAGTTGAATGGCTGCTGACGCTGCCAAACCTGCCATTGCATCAGGCATAACGTCCTCGTCGTGGCTCATCAATTGGATCATCACTTGGGTTTCGGCGTGATAGTCACTTGGGAATAGCGGGCGCAAAACGCGGTCCACCAAGCGCATGGTCAACACTTCGCCATCACTGGGTCGGGCTTCTCTTTTGAAGAACCCTCCGGGATATCGACCGGCTGCGGCAAACTTCTCGCGATAATCTACTGTCAACGGAAGAAAATCGACATCACTTTGCTTATAGTTTGAAACTACAGTGCACAGCAACATACATTTTCCTTGTCTGACAACGACCGAACCGTGGGCCTGCTTTGCCAATTTTCCGGTTTCGATGGAGATTTCCCTTCCATCACCGAGGTCTATAACCTCTTTAAATACATTGGGTATCATTTGTTTTTCATTTTTATGTACAGATGTACACGGTTAATTATGGTCAAAATCCTGGTTATCAGGAATTGTGTTGTTGTGTTGTTGTGGTTGACCAATGAAAAACTATAGGGTAGCTTTTTCGTGAAACGAATAAATTCGTTTAATTAAAAATATCTGCTCCGCTTTTTAAAAACAAAGCTTTAGTTTAAATTAGTTTGTACGTCTAAAATCCAATTTTCAACATTTCATTCACCCTTTAGGGCCGGGTACATCACCCTTAATTGGGATCTAAAAAAAAGATCGAAAATGCAATGAAAAATGAACGTATGGCTCAACGTGAGCCAAAAACAAAGCGAAGTGATTTAAAATCACCTCGCTTAACTTGTCTATGATTACTTTCGCAATCCCAACTCTTTTATGATCGCACGGTACCGGAGGATGTCCTTCTTTATTAGATAATCCAACAGAGCCCGTCTTTTTCCAACCAATCGGACCAAGGAACGTTCTGTGTTGAAATCCTTTTGGTTGTTTTTAAGGTGCTTTGTCAAATGTTCAATGCGGTGTGTGAACAATGCGATCTGTCCTTCTGCAGAACCGGTGTCGGTCTTTGACTTACCGTGTTTTTCAAAAATTTTTTCTTTTACTTCTTGTGATAGATACATGCCAATATTATTAAAATGATTTTTATGTAATGATTATTACCAATAAATTTTGGTCTAATAATCAAGTCGGCAAAAATAACAAAACTTATTGATTTATAGATGTGATTTCTATAAATATTTGCGACGTCTTTTGTTTAAGCCGTTTGTTCGCGCAAAGGCAAGTTCTGGATCAGATCCAAATAAAGGTTTATTTTGCGTTTTAGGTCGCGTCGGTGCGTGATAAAATCCAGAAAACCGTGTTCTAACAAAAATTCAGAGGTCTGGAATCCTTCAGGAAGTTCTTTTCCGGTAGTGTCGCGCACCACTCTTGGTCCTGCAAATCCAATTAAAGCTTTGGGCTCGCTGATGTTTATGTCACCAAGCATCGCAAAGGAAGCTGTGGTCCCGCCAGTGGTTGGATCTGTACAGAGCGAGATATATGGTATTTGCGCCTCGCTGAGCTGGGCGAGCTTTACACTTGTTTTGGCGAGTTGCATCAATGAAAGGGCCGATTCCATCATCCTTGCGCCACCGCTTTTTGAGATAATAAGCAAGGGTATTTTTTTCTGAATTGAATAATCCGCCGCACGCACAATTTTTTCTCCTACCACGCTTCCCATGGAACCACCGATAAAGCTGAAATCCATACAGGCAATCACGATATCCTTGCCCATGGATTTTCCCACGGCGGTGCGTATTGCATCTTTTAAACCTGTTTTTTCTTCGGCCTCTTTCAATCTGTCGGTATATTTTTTTGTGTCAACAAAATTCAACGAATCCTTTGAAGTAAGGTTTTTGTCGAGTTCCTTGAATTTGTTGTTGTCAAACAGAATCTCAAAATATTCGTTGCTGCCAATTCTGACATGATATCCATCCTCCGGACTAACATAGAAGTTCTTTTCAAGCTCAGCACTGTCCACAACTTTTCCCGTGGGCGATTTGTACCAAAGTCCTTTTGGGACATCTTTCTTGTCTTCGGTAGCGGTCTGTATCCCTTTTTTTGTTCGTTTAAACCAAGGCATGTTTTCTAATTATGAATTATGAAGTTATGAGTCGTGAATTATGAATTATGCATTTATATTTATCAAAGCGTATTCACGTTGTTTAAATCCTCAAATGCTTGCTCAAGGCGTTTCTTAAAAGTAAGTTCCCCTTCACGGAGCCATTTTCGGGGGTCGTAATATTTTTTATTTGGCAAATCATCGCCTTCTGGATTTCCTATTTGGGTTTTTAAATAATCCAAATTCTTTACCATATAGTTGCGCACTCCTTCGGTAAAGGCAAACTGCATATCGGTGTCTATGTTCATCTTAATAACTCCATATCCAATGGCCTCCCTTATTTCTTCCAATGAAGAACCGCTTCCGCCATGAAATACAAAATCTATGGGATTGTGTTCCGTGTTGAATTTTTTACGGACATATTCCTGTGAGTTTTTAAGGATAATAGGGGTCAGTTTTACATTTCCAGGTTTGTACACCCCGTGAACATTTCCGAAAGCGGCGGCAATGGTAAATTGATTGCTCACTTTCATCAGTTCTTCATAGGCATAGGCCACTTCCTCGGGCTGTGTATATAATTTAGATGAATCTACATCCGTATTGTCTACGCCATCCTCTTCGCCTCCAGTAATTCCGAGTTCAATTTCAAGGGTCATCCCAATTTTGGACATTCGTTCCAGATAGCGTTTGCAGATCTCGATGTTTTCCTTGATTGGCTCTTCAGAGAGATCAATCATATGGGAACTAAAGAGCGGTTTTCCGTTTTCCTTATGGAATTTTTCACCAGCATCAAGAAGGCCGTCGATCCAGGGTAGGAGTTTTTTGGCGCAATGATCCGTATGCAAAATTACGGTAGCACCATAGACCGCTGCCAGTTCGTGGACATGTTTTGCGCCCGCAATTGCCCCAGCTATGGCGGCCTGTTCATTTTCGTTGGAAAGACCTTTGCCCGAGTTGAAATGTGCGCCCCCATTTGAAAATTGGATTATTACCGGTGCTTTTAACCCAGCCGCAGTTTCCATTACAGCATTGATACTGTTGGAGCCAACAACGTTTACGGCTGGCATTGCAAACCCTTTTTCTTTGGCGTATTTATGGATTTTTTGAACTTCCTTACCGGTGGCTACGCCGGGTTTAATTCCGTGGCTCATAATTAGGATTGTTTATGTTTTTTCAAAATTTAAATAAGTGTCTTTCAACTGGCAACAGTACAGTTCTCGCTTTTTCATTCATTTTTACCGGAATTTCCGGAACAGCAAAAATAACAAATTTATATGGTTTAAAAGGGATAGTTGATTCCGATGTTGTATACGGCATTTCTGATGTTGTATTCCTTAAACCAGCGTTCGCCAACTGGCTTTGCCGGATTGTGTGTTTTAAAACCAACGTCGAAACGGAAGACAAAAAAGCCGAAATCGTATCGCAGTCCCAATCCTGAGGCAACGCCCAATTCCTTTAAATCGGAAATTCCGTCGAAAACAGATTCACTGTCGGTTATATTGTCCATTAGGTTCCAAATGTTTCCGGCATCTAGAAAAATTGCACCTTTAAAGGCTCCCAAAATTGTGAAACGATATTCTGCATTTAACGCGATCTTGAAATTGGCTTCATTGAATTCGTCTTTGTTGCCGCTGCTTCCTGGGCCAAGATTATAGGCCTTCCAGCCTCGGTTGTCATTTGCGCCTCCTGCAAAATAACTCCGTGTAAATGGGATGCTGTTGCTATTTCCGTATGGAATGGCCAGTCCCACGAAGCTGCGAATTGCCAAAACATTATTGTAGTCCAGTTCCCAATGCTTGATAAACTCAGCTTCACCTTTTACATATTGGGAATAGACTACGTTGAAGACCTCATTGTTTCCTTGACTGTTCTTTTGGATGTTGGCAAGGCTGGCGACTCCGGAAAGAAAATTCCCGGCCGCCTCAAACTTAAGACGAGTACGGGAAAAATTGTTGTCCTTTAAATTGTCGCGGGTGTCGTGGGTGAAGCTTATATTGGAAGCAAAGATCAAGTTGTCCTCTGTCAATCGTTTTTTGCGCTCGTCTATATTGTCCACAATTTCGTAACCGTTATTATCTTCAGTAAATGGGTCGATGCCGCCGGTAAGGACGTCATTTATAAATCCATCGGTGCCAGAAGGAATTATCAGCTGTAGTTCGTTGCCTTCGCTGTAAGTGTAGTAGTTGGGATCGATTGCACCGGGATTGCGTATTTCCGTTTGCTGTGCCACATAGTTCAATTGATCAAATGAATTTCTGTAAACGTTGAAATAGTTGATCGTGTTAAGGTTTTTTACATACTGAAGGTTAAGGGCATCCATTTGGTAACTTACAGTTTTTGAAGGCTTCCAATTGTAGCTGAAATATCCATTTACCGTTTGCCGGTCCAATCCAATATTGTTCTGTGCGCTGGCTCCAACACTTAATATTGTGGATGGCGACATATATTTCGGGATAAGCCTATCGGTCCTCAATGGAAAAATGATCCGGGGAAAGGTAAGTTTCGCATCCCCTCCAAATTCTGAGATATTGAAAAACCCACTGCTGTCATCGGCAGCATCTTTTGAGGAACCTAAACTTCCTCGTCCGGAAATTTGGAATATTTCGGCACTTCTAAAGATGTTCCTAAAAATCATATTGCCGCTAAAACTTATCCCAAATTGTTGAATGGTAGAGGTAAATGAATCAAAATCAGCGCCTAATGTAAATCGTTCCCGCGGAGTGAGAAGGATTGTAGAATTCAAAAGTTTGCCAGTAGTGTCCGTTTCTATCTCGGAATAGCTGATGTTCGGATATTTAAAAACCCGAAGATCATTCAATTGGGTATAGGTCAATGTTCTATCAATATCCTTGAATATGGAGCCGGGATTTATTGAAACCGCATCGGTAATTGCTTTGGGCCGGTAGCGCATTTTTCCATAACTCAACAGCTTGTATCCATTATAGTTTATGGAATCTTGAAAAGGTTTGTTCCTATTTTCATACGTGTAATCCGTAATTATCCGGACTTCTTTTACTTTGTGGATATCAAAAGGAACCGTGTAAGTACTGTCCTCGGTGGTCACTCTGCGATTGGGGATAATGTAGGTTAAATTAGCCTTGTGTCCTGTGTTTACGGTATCGGCTTCAAAGCCAACATATTCCCGATCAAAATAATAAAGTCCGGAATTTCGAAACTGAATAGTGAGCCTATCGCGTTCGTTAACCAAGTCCTCAGCGGCATATTGTTTCCCAGGGTTTAAGAATGAATTGTTTTTGGTACGTTGGAAAAGCGAGTCCACAACCGGCGAACTGATTTTCTCCAAAATAGTGTCTCCAACTATGTAGGGCCTGTTTTTTTGAACCTTGTACACCAATTCCGCGCGTTTATCTTTTTTTTCGTTGGGAATAAGTTCGTGGGTAACTTCGTTGTTGAAATATCCAAAACTCGCGTACCAACGGTGCAAGCGTTCTGTGGAACGTTCGATTTTGCTATCAGAGATTATGGCCGGGGCATCGCCGTTTTCCTTGAGCCAATTGTTGAATCCTACATAAATGCTGTCCATTTCATTCACTTGTTTTTCTGAATACAATTTGATGAGCCTTTTTTCCCTGTTTGGTTTTCGGTGCAACCAACGGTTAAAAGTGGAATCTGGATAGGGGTCGGCCAAATTATAGATATATAGCCCAAAGGGAATGCCGATCAATGGGATTTTTGGATTCGGTTTTTGAGCCAGTTGGCTGTAGATTCCCGAGCCTTTCACCTTTTCACCATCAGCCATTATGGTATTTTCCGTAAGCAAATAACTCCCATCAGGAACTCGCTTAACGGCATTGCAGGAAAAAAATAATCCTGTCAGTACTATAAATAATGATATTTTTGCCAGGAGGGACTTCAAATAGGGGTTCCTTTTAATCAGATTCAAAAATACTATAATTTGGTAAGCAACAGCCAAACAAAAACGATAACGAGTTTAGGGCAGAAAAAATATCGCGACAAGCTAAAACTTTTTGTTGCGGAAGGACCCAAAGTTATCCAGGAATTCCGGCAAATGGGATTGGTCTGCAAATGGTTTTTTTCCATAGATCCTTCCTCAATTTCTTCCAAATACCATTTTTTGGTGTCTGAGGCGGAACTGAGGAAACTGAGTTTTCTTCAAACTCCCAATACTGCCCTTGCCGTTTTCGAAATTCCAGCAGGGAAAGCCTATCAAGACTCGGGCCTGGTGGTTGTTTTGGATTCCGTTCGGGATCCGGGTAATCTCGGCACAATCATCAGGCTCTGTGATTGGTTTGGAGTTCGACAATTGGTATGTTCTGAAGATACGGTAGACTGTTACAATCCGAAAGTGGTGCAGGCAAGTATGGGTTCGCTGGCGCGGGTGCAGGTGCACTATCGGGATTTGATTCAGTTTCTGGACGCAACCAAACTGCCAGTTTATGGCGGGTTTATGGAAGGGGAAAACGCTTATTCCGAAGCTTTGCCGACCGATGCTATTCTCGTGATGGGAAATGAATCCAACGGAATTTCAGAGGAAATAGCACAGAAAACCTCACTTAAATTGACCATTCCCCGGTTTGGCGACGTCCAGAAGACCGAAAGTTTGAACGTTGCGACGGCCACTGCAATTTTGTTGAGTGAATTCAGAAGGGCTACTGAAATGTAAAATTGATAAAAACCCCACGAGAGGATAGGTTATCAATGTTTCCGGTCCACGGGCTGTTCGGATCATCATCGCGCACCAGCTCATCAGTGATCGCAAACACTCCTCGAATGGAAGGGGTAAATTTAAAATAATAAAGGTAGAAATCAATTCCAAATCCGAGTTCCCAATAATTGGTGCCGCGCGTCATCCTGAATTTTCCCTGTTCGTTGTCGTCGGGGTTGTTCTCCTCACTGGAAAGGTTAATGGAATGGGAAAGACCGCCTATAATAAACGGTTTGATGTTGTTGAGCCGTTTAGTGGAAACTTTGAGCAAAAGCGGTACGTGGATATAAGTGGATTTTACTTCGCGAAGGTAATCCCGCTGTTCCTCAAAATTAGGGAACGTTAAGTCACGCTGTGTAAAATAAAGCCCGGGCTCCAGTCGAAGGTTCATATATTCGTTCAAACGCATATCTCCAATAAGGCCCACATTGAATCCAGCAGAAGTTTCTACCATAATATCGGTGTTCTCGTCGGCATAATGCTTCTCCATATCTATTTTGAAGTCGTAGGTGTTGAAACCAAGGAAATAACCCCAGGTGAGGAATTTTTTATCGAAATTCTCCAGATTTGCCAAACGTTCCTTGTTGAAAAACCCTTGTGCCAAAACACCGTTGGTTACGAATAAAAGAACAAATACAATACTAAGTTTCTTCATAAAATTATTTGGTAGCCGTATAAATGGTTGCCACACCAAAAGTTTGTGGTTTGTTTTCCACTTCCTTAAACCCAATTTTGCGTAAAATATTGTTGAGTTCTCCTCCATAAGGAAAAATCGAGGCACTCTCGCCGAGGTATTGATAGGCAACTTTGTCCTTTGAAAGCATGCGACCCAACAAGGGCAATACATATTTTGTGTAAAAATGGTATCCCTGTTTAAACGGGAATTTGGTGGGGACAGAGGTCTCCAAAATTACAAAGATCCCATCCGGGCGAAGCACCCTATAAATTTCGGACAGTCCCTTTTCCAGGTTTTCAAAATTGCGAATTCCGAATGAAACAGTGATGGCATCAAAATGATCGTTTTCAAAAGGGAGCGCCTCCGAATCTGCTTGGACGAATTCTATTTTTCCTGAAATGGGCTTTCCCGCCACTTTTTTACGGGCCACATTGAGCATGCCCTCGGAAATGTCCAAACCAATGATTTTGGCATCGGTTTTCATTTTTTCTGCAAATTGAATGGCAAGATCACCCGTGCCTGTGGCAATGTCAAGTATAGTCCTCGGGTTTTTTGCGCTGACCAACTTGATAACTTTTTTACGCCAAGAAACATCGGAGCCAAGAGATATGACTCGGTTCATGCCATCGTAATTTTCAGAGATGGTATCAAACATCTGTTCTACCTGTCTCTTTTTCCCTTCCGAAGAAGCCTTATAAAAAATAACTTTTTTTTCCATAAACGTCGCTTGCAAAACTAAGGAAATTTTGATGGGAGATGCCAATCCTTTAAACAACTTCCCTGTAATCTTCAATCTATTTCATCATTATTATAACTTATAATTCATTAGATATAAAGAACCATAAAACAACTTTTAAGAATAACTAAAGTCAAAATTTATAATTTTTTCCTTATTTCTTGTTTGCTACCCATTCCCGTGCATTCACCAACGCCTGTACCCAAGGGGTAACTTCGTCATTTTCTCTTTCCTTTGGGTAATACGCCCAGTTCCAAGGAAATATGGAGCGTTCCAAATGGGGCATTATCACCAGATGACGGCCGGTTTTGTCGGTCATCATAGCAGTATTGAAATCACTGCTGTTGGGGCTGGCGGGCAATTTGTCATAGGTGTATTTCCCTACAATATTGTAATGCGATTCTTCCTTCGGCAAGGTGAATCTTCCTTCCCCGTGGGCAGACCAAATTCCTAAGGTACTTCCCGCAAGCGAGGAGAGCATCACGGAATTGTTTTCCTGTATGGTTACGGTAGAGAATACACATTCAAATTTTCCGGTTTTGTTGTGTAGCATTTTCGGTTTTTCATCGTCCTCCCGGTTTAAAAGTCCAAGTTCTATAAACAATTGACATCCGTTGCAGACACCAAGTGAAAGCGTGTCTTCTTTTGCGAAGAAATCCTTGATGGCTTTGTTTGCTTTTTCATTGTACAAAAACGCCCCAGCCCAACCTTTGGCACTGCCCAAAACGTCGCTATTGCTGAAACCACCCACGGCTACCAATAGTTTTATGTCTTCCAAGGTTTCGCGGCCTTCGATCAAATCGGTCATGTGCACATCCTTGACATCAAACCCGGCCAAGTGCATCATATAGGCCATTTCGCGCTCACTGTTGCTTCCTTTTTCACGAATTACCGCTGCTTTAGGTCTCGCCTTGTCCTTATCCAATGTGGAAAGATTGCCAGTGAAATCCTTCGGAAATTCAAATTTCAAGGGTTGCTTCTTGTAATTGTCAAAACGTTCTTTAGCATACACTTCACCGCTCTGGTTTCTGTCCAAAAGATAAGAAGTCCTGTACCAAGCATCTCTGGTTTCTGGAATGCCGAAATCCCATGCTTCGTTATTATTTTTTATACGAAGTGTCTCGCTTTCGTTTACAGTTCCAATTTTCTTGAAATCAATTCCTTTTGTGGAAAGTATTTTTTCGACTGAAACATCATCTGAAGCTTGTATTACCACGCCACAGTTTTCGGAAAAAAGCAGTTTTACGGAATCGGCTTCTCCTAAAGTTGAAAGGTCCAAATTCGCTCCCAGATTCAGATCCGCAAAGCACATTTCCAAGAGGGTGGTAATCAATCCCCCTGAAGCTACATCGTGCCCGGCAAGGATTTTTCCATCCACGATCAATTCCTGTAAGGTGTTGAAAACCGTTTTTACATATTCCGCACTTTTTACGGTTGGGGCATCACTGCCAATGGC
>CAZMDY010000075.1:0-9575 GCA_964565295.1 uncultured Aequorivita sp.
GAAACCACAGAGCAAGCCATGGAACTGGCCGATCGTTTGGATTTTCCGCTCTTAATACGACCTTCTTATGTTTTGGGCGGACAGGGTATGAAAATCGTAATCAATAAGAAGGAACTGGAAGAACATGTAGTGGATCTGTTACAGAAAATCCCGAATAACAAATTATTGCTTGATCATTATTTGGACGGTGCCATTGAGGCCGAAGCCGATGCTATCTGCGATGGTGAAAATGTGTATATAATAGGAATTATGGAACATATTGAACCTTGCGGCATCCATTCTGGCGATTCAAATGCCACGCTTCCGCCATTCAATATTGGAGAGTTTGTGTTGCAGCAAATAAAAGATCATACTGAAAAAATAGCTAAATCATTAAATACCGTAGGGCTAATAAACGTACAATTTGCCATAAAGGAAGATATTGTTTACATTATAGAAGCAAACCCACGTGCTTCGCGAACTGTCCCCTTTATTTCAAAAGCTTATGGCGAACCTTATGTGAACTACGCCACAAAAGTTATGTTGGGGCATAATAAGGTAACCGATTTTGATTTCAATCCAAAACTGGAAGGTTTTGCCATCAAACAGCCTGTTTTTAGTTTCAACAAATTCCCTAATGTCAACAAGCAATTGGGGCCGGAGATGAAAAGTACGGGTGAAAGCATTTTGTTTATTGAAAACCTAAAAGATGATGCGTTTTATGATTTATATGCACGTAGAAAAATGTATTTGAGTAAATAAAGAATCCAATTTTCAGCTTTCAATATTAAAATTTAAGACTGCCTGAAGATACTGCTCCCTCTTGATTATACATTTCTTACGGTCAGTGGAGAGTTTTACCGTGGGTTTTTTAGAAAAATTTTAATAGTCCAATTGATTTTATATCTATAGCTTTAACACTTAAAATCAATTTCCATGAAAATAAAATACACAATATTGGCTTTGCTGCTTGTTTTGATCGCAATAGGCTGTGCCACAAATCCTTTTACGGGAAAACGGACGCTCGCCTTGGTGCCGAACTCAGAGATATTTCCAATGGCCTTTCAACAGTACAATAGCTTCCTGTCAGAAAGTAAAGTGGTAAAAAACACCGCAGATGCCAATATGGTAAACAATGTGGGAAATAAAATAGCTGCGGCGGCAGAAAGATATCTTAGGGCCAATGGATATGGGGAGTATTTGTCCGACTATCGTTGGGAGTACAATCTGGTGGACAGTCCAGAAGTGAACGCCTGGTGCATGCCTGGCGGAAAAATAGTGATTTACACAGGAATATTGCCCGTAACAAAAAATGAGGCCGGTTTGGCAGCAGTAATGGGACACGAAGTTGCCCATGCGCTTGCCAACCATGGCCAACAGCGAATGAGTGCCGCCCAAGTGCAACAATTGGGAGCTGTTGCCGGAAATATTGCGCTCGCGAACAATCCAGAAAACCAACAATTGTTCAACACGGCTTATGGAGTTGGGACCAATTTAGGCGTGATGCTTCCATTTAGTAGAAGCCACGAAACGGAAGCCGATAAAATAGGGTTGACGCTAATGGCCATTGCCGGATACGATCCTGTTGCTGCGGCCGGGCTATGGGAGCGAATGCGGGCCAGAGAGCAAGGTTCGCCACCAGAATTTTTAAGCACTCACCCCGCCAGTTCCACCAGAATTCAGAACATTAGGGCTTGGGCTCCAGCAGCGAAAGCAGAAGCGAAAAAGTTCGGGGTATCCAACTTTCAACAATAAAATATGTGGATATAGAACTCTTTTTAAATCTTTGAGATCCCGTGTGAGCGGGATTTTTTAGTAGTTTAGTGCCATATTTCACCCAACCATCAATGAAACCGAAATTTCCCAAAGGAAGTAAAAAACTGTTGTTCGCATGGGCGTTCTATGATTGGGCCAATTCTGTCTATAGCCTTGTTATAGCATCGGCAATTTTTCCAATTTTTTATCAAGGTCTCTTTAAATCTGCAAATGTGGAAACCGTATTGGTTTTCGGAGGTGCAATTCGCAGTACTCCTCTGATCAGTTACACCACGGCAGCAGCCTTTCTTGTTGTCGCTCTTATTTCCCCCTTGCTTTCAGGAATCGCAGATTATGTGGGAAATAAAAAAAAATTCATGAAATTTTTCTGCTATTTGGGTGCTTTTTCCTGTATAGGCCTTTATTTTTTCAGTTTAGAATATATACATTTAAGTCTGTTGCTTTATTTTTTGGGCTTGGTGGGGTTCTGGGGCAGCCTTGTATTTTACAATTCATATTTGCCCGATGTGGCTTTTCCATCGCAACAGGATAAGGTGAGTGCCCGAGGATATTCCTATGGATATATTGGAAGCGTTCTGTTGCTTTTGTTCAACTTGGCCATGGTTATGTTCCCGGAATTCTTCGGTTTTGGAGAAGGGGATATGGCAAGTATGACCGCGATGAAGTGGTCTTTCGTAACCGTCGGAATCTGGTGGATATTGTTTAGCCAATACAGCTTCTACCACCTTCCCAAAGGAAACAGAAAACAAAGAAAAAATACAAACAGGATATTTCTGAACGGATTTTATGAACTAAAGGGCGTGTATGCCTCGCTCTCAAGAAATCTTCAACTTAAACAATACCTCACTGCCTTTTTCGTCTACAGCATGGCCGTGCAGACCGTAATGTTGGTAGCTACTTATTTTGGGGAACAGGAAATAAATTGGGGAAGCAACAGTGAAAAGATTATTGGATTGATTTCTAGTATTTTGATTATACAGCTTGTAGCAGTTTTTGGAGCGGAAATGACCTCTTTGTTATCTAAAAAATTTGGAAACATTCCGGTACTTATATTTATAAATGGCGTGTGGGTAATAATCTGTATAGTGGCGTATTTTATTACAAGCCCTTTACAGTTCTATATAACCGCCGCCTTGGTGGGAATGGTAATGGGTGGCATACAGTCGCTTTCCCGGTCCACCTATTCCAAACTATTGCCCGAAACCAAGGACACTACATCTTATTTCAGTTTTTTCGACGTAGCAGAAAAAATTGGGATTGTAATTGGGATGCTACTTTATGGTTTTATTGACCAACTCACTGGAAGTATGCGCAATTCAGTTTTGTTTCTTGTCGTGTTCTTTCTCATAGGCGTATTTTTATTGACAAGAGTGCCAAGAAATAAAACCAATTAAACATTTTTTGTTTAAGTTTGCGCTTATTACGCTGAACAATATATTTGATGAAAAAAACATATTTTTTGAAGGGAATGCTGCTGCTTTTTTTAGCCTTCCCATTTACGTCCTGTAATGATGAACCTCTAGAAGGAGAATTTCTCGAAGATACTGGCGGGGGAATGGAAATGGGAGGTCAGTTTACTGCTACAGTGGCAGGCCAACCATTTGTTGCCGACGCTGCCTCGGGAATAGATAATGACGGAACCTTGCTCATTGCGGGCAGTAAAGTCAGTGGCGAAACCGTTTCAATCTCTGTGGAAAATGCGGAAGTTGGTACGTTCGATCTTACATACAGAGTTTCAAATCCCAATTTAGCTACCTATATAGAAGATGGGAATTCTCAACCGTATCTTACCAGAAGTACGGAAGGCGGTTCAGGAGAGTTAATCATTACCGAAATGGACAATGAAAACAATACTCTTTCAGGAACTTTCGAGTTTATAGCGGTTCGCATACAGCTTGATAGTTCTGGAGAACCTGTACTGGATGATAATGGAAATTACGTTATTGAGGAGATCCACGTTCAAAACGGCTCCTTCAATTCAATACAATTTATGACCCTTGGGGGCCGTGAAGGCAAATAAGAACTGAAGTTTACAGATAATCTATCTCAAAAAAATCAATAATAACCGACTTTGCTCCACCTGCTTAGTCGGTTTTTTATTTTCTTTGCTTTCTTTTTTGGTCGTAAGTTGTTTGCGTTTTATAACTATGATTTGTAGCCTACACATTTAAAATTACTGGCACAACTCTTGAATTATTCCATGGACAAAGAGTGGAACCATCTGTGTTTCACTTGTTTTGCGATAATTTATAACTGAAAAAAAATAAATATACATTGTGGCGCCTTAAGGATGACATAATGGCTTAAGAAAAAAAATATGAGTCGATCAAAATTAACATCATTAGACAAGTTGTCATTTCAGGATTTGGAAGGCGATGCAGAATTTATTCCGTTAATGTCCGCCGAGGACGAAGATGCAATGGATAAGGAAAGTTTGCCAGATATGCTTCCCATTTTACCTTTGCGGAATACTGTTTTGTTTCCGGGCGTGGTAATTCCAATTACTGCGGGACGGGACAAATCCATTAAACTTATAAACGAGACCAATAAGGGAAATAAAATAATAGGTGTGGTCTCCCAAAAGGACGAATTTGAAGAAGAGCCGGATATTGAAGATATTAACACAGTCGGTACGGTGGCGCAAATACTTCGGGTTTTAAAAATGCCCGACGGCAATACCACTGTGATTATCCAAGGTAAAAAACGGTTTGAAGTGATGGATGTAGTGCAAAAAACGCCATACCTTACCGCCACTGTCCGTGAAGTTTCCGAAGCCCGACCCGAAAAACAAAGCGAGGAATTTAATGCCATAATTGATTCAATAAAGGAGATGGCACTGGAGATAATAAAGGAAAGTCCGAATATTCCCTCCGAATCAGCCTTCGCTATAAAAAGTATAGAGAGTTCAAGCTTTTTGGTAAATTTTGTTTCCTCCAATCTAAACATATCTGTTGAAGAGAAGCAAAAACTATTGGAAATCAATAACCTAAAAGATAGAGCTTTGGAAACACTTCGATATATGAATATCGAGATACAAAAACTTTCTTTGCGAAATGATATCCAATCAAAAGTACAGCACGACATAAACCAGCAGCAGCGCGAATATTTTCTTCAGCAACAAATGCGCACCATTCAAGAAGAACTCGGAGGCTCTTCTATGGAAGAGGAGATTGAGGAAATGCAAAAACAGGCCAAGAAGAAAAAATGGGGCAAGGAGGTGAAGAAGCATTTTGAAAAAGAACTCACCAAAATGCAACGAATGAACCCCCAAGTTGCAGAATACAGTATCCAACGCAATTACCTGGACCTTCTTCTCGAATTGCCCTGGAACGAATTCAGCAAGGATAAATTTGACTTAAATCGTGCCAGAAAAGTTTTGGATCGTGACCATTACGGCTTGGACGACGTCAAGAAAAGGATCATCGAATACTTGGCTGTTCTTAAATTACGGAATGATATGAAATCGCCCATCTTATGTCTTTACGGACCTCCTGGGGTGGGGAAAACTTCCTTGGGCAAATCGGTGGCTGAAGCTTTGGGAAGAAAATACGTAAGGATATCGCTTGGCGGACTTCGTGATGAAGCGGAAATCCGTGGGCACAGAAAAACATATATCGGTGCAATGCCGGGAAGGATTGTCCAAAGTATCAAGAAAGCTGGCACCAGTAATCCAGTTTTCGTTTTGGACGAGATTGATAAAATCTCTGTAACCCATCAAGGCGATCCATCCTCCGCTATGCTGGAAGTATTGGATCCTGAACAGAACAACGCTTTCTATGACAACTTTTTGGAGTTGGACTACGACCTGTCCAAAGTAATGTTCATAGCCACTTCCAACAGTTTAAGTACCATACAGCCAGCACTTCTGGATCGAATGGAAATAATAAATGTTACTGGTTACACTGTAGAAGAAAAAGTAGAAATTGCCAAAAGGCACCTGTTGCCGAAACAGTTAAAGGAACACGGCCTGGACAAGACTGCACTACAGATTCCTAAAAAACAACTGGAAAAAATTGTGGAAGGATATACCCGTGAAAGCGGGGTGCGGTCCTTGGAGAAACAAATTGCCAAAATGGTCCGGTACGCAGCCATGAAAATAGCAACGGACGAAGATTATGAAAAGAAGGTGGCCAATGAAATTATAGTTGAAGTTCTCGGAGCACCAAAAATGGAACGGGACAAATATGAAAGTAATGACGTGCCTGGGGTGGTTACAGGTCTTGCCTGGACCAGTGTAGGTGGAGATATTCTTTTTATAGAATCGGCCATTTCCAAAGGTAAAGGAAACCTGAACCTCACTGGAAACTTGGGCAAAGTGATGAAAGAATCTGCTACGATTGCTTTGGAGTACATAAAATCGCACGCCGAACTCTTTGGAATTTCACCCGATATATTTGAAAAACACAATATACATATCCATGTTCCCGAAGGGGCCACACCAAAGGATGGCCCCAGTGCAGGAGTAACTATGTTGACTTCCCTGGCATCGCTTTTTACACAACGAAAAGTAAAGAAAAGCCTTGCGATGACAGGAGAAATTACCTTGCGCGGAAAAGTGCTTCCCGTGGGCGGAATTAAAGAAAAAATATTGGCGGCCAAACGGGCGCATATAAAAGAGATCCTTCTTTGCGAAGGAAATAAATCTGACGTGGAACAAATAAAGCCCGAATATCTAAAAGGCCTTACTTTTCACTATGTAAAAGATATGAAAGAGGTATTGGAAGTAGCTTTAACCAACGAAAAGGTCAAGAATGCAAAACAGTTTTAATTTGGAGGAATAAAATCAATTGAAACATCTCACGGAGGGAAAAACGGACTAGTTTTCGTTTTTCCCTCCGTTTTCTATTTCTTTCGACAGATTCAGAAAGATTTGAAAATAAATTATACTTACTTTCGTTTTAAAATTCAGTTTACGGTAACCCCCCGCTTATGGCAAATAGGATTTTATTTGTTTTTCTAATTATTTCTGCTACAGGATTTGCACAGGTTGGAGGAGAGGCAACGTACCAGTTTCTCAATTTGGTGAACAATCCAAGAATGGCCGCTTTGGGGGGAAAGGTGATCACTAACTATGATTACGATCCCATCCAAGGGATATGGAACCCCGCCAGTATCAACCCCGAAATGGATAATCAGCTATCATTGAACTATACCAATTATATTGGCGACGTAAACTACGGAACCGCGGGCTATGCCTATCTGTGGGATAGAAGGACTCAAGTGATACATGCCGGAATAACATACGTAAATTATGGAAAGTTTGATGGCTACGACGAATTCGGAAATGCCACCAATAGTTTTAGTGGGAGTGAGGTAGCGGTATCTTTTGGCCATGCCCGAAATATTGCGTTTACCAATTTTCATGTGGGGGTCAATGTGAAGTTTATCTCCTCAAAATTGGAGCAATATTCTTCTCTCGGCGGTGCTTTGGACATTGGGGTCATGTATGTGTATGAAGATTGGGACTTGAACATTTCAGCCGTCGGACGAAACATTGGAACGCAGTTCACACCTTATCATGAGAGTTATGAGCCTTTGCCATTCGAATTGCTGTTGGGAATGTCCCAGAGATTGGAAAATATTCCAATCCGTTGGCATTTCACTTTGGAAAATATGCAAAAATGGAACGTGGCATTCTCCAATCCAGCGCGCGAACAGACCGATTTGGAAGGGAACGTTACGACAGAAAACATTAATTTTTTGGATAATGCGTTTAGACATATGATTTTTGGAGTGGAATTGTTCCCCGAAAGTGGGTTCAACATCCGCTTGGGATACAATTTTAGGAGAGGGGAGGAATTGCGAATTCTTGAAAAAAGAGCGTTGGCAGGCCTCAGCGCTGGATTTTCGATTAAATTGAATAAGTTGCGCTTGAGCTACTCCTATGCCCAGTACAGCACTGCTGCCAATTCCAGTTTTTTCGGGCTTAACATTGACCTTCAATAATCATTCTGCTCTGTTTAAACTTTAATTTTCTTTATGAATAAAATTACCATTGCGATCGACGGCTATTCTTCTACCGGAAAAAGCACCCTGGCCAAACAACTCGCCGATTCTTTAGGCTACCTGTATGTGGACAGCGGCGCTATGTATCGAACGGTGACGCTCTATGCTTTGGAGAATGGAATCATTTCCGAAAATCATTTCGACAAAAAGAAATTGATAGACTCGCTTCCAAAAATTAAATTGAAATTTGAAAAGCAGATCACGTGGGACAAAGCCCATATTTTCTTGAACGGCCGCGATGTGGAAAATGAAATTCGAAACATGAAGGTATCCAATTTTGTGAGCCCAATAGCCACGGTTCAGGAAGTTCGCGCAAAATTGGTCGCTCAACAACAAGAAATGGGCAAAGAAAAAGGAGTGGTAATGGATGGCCGCGATATCGGAACCGTTGTATTTCCCAATGCTGAGCTTAAAATTTTTATGAATACAACGGCCAGTGAGCGCGCCCAAAGAAGATATAAGGAACTATTGGAAAAAGGGGAAACTATCTCTTTTGAAAAGGTTCTTAAAAACTTAAAGGAAAGAGACCACATTGATACTACTCGGGCCGATTCCCCGCTCCGTAAGGCTTTTGACGCAATTGAGATAAACAATTCGGAAATGGATGAAAATGACCAGCTCCAAATGGCCCTACAACTGGCACAGGACAGAATTGCAGGCCGGGTTTAAAAAATGTTTAAAAACATAAATAAATAACAATGAAATCGTTTTATCAGGAATTTAAAAATTTTGCCATAAAAGGAAATATGGTCGATATGGCGGTGGGGATTGTTATAGGTACATCTTTTAACGAAGTGATCAGCGCCATTGTCAAGAACATTATCATGCCACCCCTCTCACTGCTGACCCAAGGAGTCAAACTTTCCGAAAAAAAATACATTTTACGAAGGGCCAACGAGGACGCCGATGAAATTGCGATAGGTTATGGAGACCTCTTAGAAACTATGATCGATTTTTTCATCATAGCCTTTACCATATTTGTGGTGATAAGATTCCTGAACCGATTTAAAAGGAAATCGGAGAAAATAGAAGATACAACCGTAGAAACACCTAAGGATATTCAGCTTTTATCAAATATAGAAAAGCTTATGGAGGAGCAAAACGACCTCTTGAAAAAACGTTGAAACACGGCAAGAAGACTTTAATCAATCCTTAACCCGGCGTGCTGTGCCTTGGACAGATTTGGTCTTTCCCACTTCACTGAACTCAAAAGTATATTCATCTTCCGAAGTGGTCAGAATTTTGATTAAAATAGCTTTTTTTTCCGATTGGTTCTTTGGATTCAATTTTGTAAGGATATACTCACAATTATTGATCCACCTAACAGAAGAAGTGTCCGCCTTACCTTCAAAATAATCGATTTCCAAGGAATCATTGCGAACAAAAGTTGTTTTCAGCAGTTCTGTTCCCGAAAGTGTCTCAAATTCAAAAGTACCGACCCTAAAATCGGTGCAGTTTCGTTCGTTTTCATAACATCCCAGAAAAAGAGAACAGAAACTCAAAACAATAAAAATACGCATACTCGAATTTTTGAGCAAATTTCGGAAAAATTAACGACAAAGCTCATTTTAGTTTTCATAGACCTTGAAAGTTCCATCTTCAAAAAAAAGAACGATGCGGTCTATTTTTTTATCAGTGGAACCAATTTTTTGTGAACTCTTGGTTTGGGGCAAAACTTCCAATAAGGGGTCTTTGGATTTTGTATAAGTAGGGGCAGGGTGACTTGGGATCTTTTCTTCCTTTTTAGTATTGGGAGGAAAGTTGCCCTTTCCAAAAGCCAACCAATCCATATCCAATTCGGGAAATTTTTGAAG
>CAZMDY010000076.1:0-9191 GCA_964565295.1 uncultured Aequorivita sp.
ACTATCAGCTTTTTGGTTTCCCCTGATTTTAGGTTGACATTCCAACGTAACTCTCCTTTATCATTATCCACTTTCGCATTTGACGTTTCCAAAAGCTTGATTTCCATATCCTTTTCAGTTGATAATGGGAATTGTTCTTTTATCTCTATCTCCACGGCCTCCTTTCGAGAATTTCTAATGGAAATCTCATAGGTGTAAATCCTTTTCTGGGAAGTTCCAAAAAAGGAAGTGCTACCCTCCTCATTGATTCTTTCCCGTTTTGTAATAATACGTTCGTCCCTACCCAAACTCAAAGCCAAGGTATCTTCTGTGGAATTCGGGTTAATATAGGAACTACCCGCAAAGTTGCTATCGATAATCAAATTGGCCTCTCCGGGCAGGAGATTGTATTTTTGCCAATCCGAAACTTTGGCGACTAAGAAAGCCGCCTCATCCAAACGAGGAGCCGAGAAATAAGAATATTTTGCGGGAAGTTGATACTGTTTCAACTGTACAGCTTGGGGTTTTTGATTGGAATATACATCGTAAGGCGTGTCCACTATAAATGAAGTTGTAAGTTGGTTTTCTTCAACCCTTGCCATATAACCAGCGACGACTACATCTTCCTCCAAACTTTCACTTTGGTAACCAACGATTTTACTTTTGGTTCTTTGGTTATACACGATGGGTTGTTGAAACCCGACCCACCAAGGATTCAATTGTGGCGCATTGTTGTTCCGTCGTGGATTTCCACTTGAAAAAGCCAATTTTATTTGCTTCCAGTCGATCCCCGTATTTTGGGAAACATTCGCTTTATAAACAAGTTGAACCGGTTCGTTCAAGTTATCTACCCTAATTTCATAAAAAGGAGTCCACGACACATTGTCCGTAAAATAATCAATTTCAAAATTTGTCTTTACCGCTTGGCCCGCATTCATACGGACCACCAACTGACCTGCATTTTGACCGTTCCCTCCAGCTTCTTGCATTTGTCTTTTTAACTTCTCAACTATTTTTTGTTGCGCTGCTTCCTCCTTTTTTAGTGCTACAATATTGGCTGCCAAAATACCGTATTCCTCTCGATAATATTTAATCATTGCGGACATACTTGTTGGAGAAACTCCATTTTGTCCTCCGAATTTTCTGTTTTCTTCCAACAAAGCCAAAGTGCTCTCCTCCCCTTTTCGCGCATTTGAGATTGTATTCAGAATACCTTGGGCTTCCTCGTATTTTTTCTTCAGCTCCACATATTGCGAGCTTTGATTTTCGCCTTTCACCAAATAATCACGTTCAAAAGAAACCGATAGGATTGTTATTTGACTGTTTTCAGTCGTTACCCTAATACTCTGTGGATCTACATTCTGGGCAATTTGGTTAATGACCAGTTCAGAATTTCCACTTGGAATGGAGAGTTGTTCTGCTGAATGATGTAAACTGGCACCGCGAGCATAGATTGTTGCCCCCTTTAAGGTGGCGTTGGTTTCCAAAACAGTTTGTCCGGAAGTGGTTTGCGGATTAATGACCAAAAAAAAGAAAATTAGTATTGGCGAAATAGTCTGAAAATAGATTTTCATAAGATAAAATGAGTTGATTTAAAGAGGATAGTCAATTTTTATGCCGTAGTTAAAATACCTTATTTTTTCCATATACACCCAATTCTGTCCTAAATAAATTTTGTTCTTCCCTTTGAAAAAACTTTTAATTGTTTTGAACCTCTTTTCTTTTTTGCATCGCTCAAAAAAGAAACAAAAAGTCTAGGCTGACGAAACTTTATCTAAATTTATCATAGGTCCATTTGCCATTTAATTTTCAACCCCTTATAGCATTAAACCCCCATGAATATTAATAAAATGGGGTGTTTTGCAGAGGTTGGTAAAAACGTTAGGACACATGCATTCGAAGTAAAATGTCTGTGACATTGAGTATCTAAAATAAAGAATAAAGTAGCGTTAATGGAATTACAAATTCTAAGAACATATCTGTTCCCTTCATTAATTTTAGGGTGCAAATCAAAAAAAATATCTTATGAAAAATTTAGAAGAATTATTTGAGCATCAACTGCAGGATCTGTACAGCGCAGAAGACCAACTGGTCAAAGCGCTTCCAAAAATGGCCAAAAAAGCAAAGGACCCAAAGCTTCAAAAAGCATTTGAGGATCATTTGGAAGAGACAAAAGAGCAAAAAAACCGCATTAAAGAAGTATGCAAGGAATTGGATATCGATCCAAAAGGCGAGACCTGTAAAGCCATGCAAGGCCTCATTGAAGAGGCAGAAAGTTTTATGAAAGAAGTCAAAGATGAGGATGTTCTGAACGCGGGTATGATAGCTGAAGCCCAACGGGTAGAGCATTATGAAATTTCCGGTTATGGAACTGCCGTGCGCTATGCCAAGGAATTGGGGCATAAAAATGCAGCCAAAATGCTTCAAAAAACCCTTGACGAGGAATACAACGCAGACAAAAAGCTCAATGACCTCGCAGAAAACCGCTTGAACCAAAAGGCGAAATAAAAACAATCGCCTTACTTTTTGGAAAGCCCTTAAATGGGCTTTTTTTATTTTCGACCACTGAAGGTTGAAGCATCATTAAGAAGACAATACAGGTCAAAGAAGGGTATAGCCAAAAAATGCGGTCATACTAAATACAATATGGGCGAAAAGCAGTTGCACATAGTAGACCGCAAAACGAATTTTCGGTGGATATGGATGCATCCAGAATATAACCATCCAGCCCAATATTCCCACTATTCCCATTCCTACTCCCAAAACAATACTCCATAAAACTGTTCGTTCCATTTCTGAATAAGTCCATGCCAATTCGTAAAAACCCATAAACAAGAGACCAAAAGCAAAATGTATTGCCCAACCGACCCATATTTTTGGTTTCTTTGTGGGAGTGGGGGTTTTTAACGTGTATACCAACTGGGTCAACATCACATGTTCACGGAGTTCGTAGCCAAGAATCTTGGACACCAAGGCGCTGAAGCCAGTCATGGCTAAAATTGCACTAATCCACGAAATTAAAAATACGTGTAATTCCATGTTCTCTATTTACAGCCTAATTTCATTTGTCCTATTTGGTTATCCTTCGCTTTCCTCATGGGCCAGTGTCCATTGGGAATTTGGAACTTTATTATTTTCCTCAAACAGTTTGAAGAGCAATTCCCTGGTTTCCTTAAAGTCTTTCAGCCTAAACTCAGCACAGCTTGGTCCAGACCCAACTTTAATTGAAATTGCATTTTCGGGAAGTTGTTGAAAAAGAAATTCATCGGTATGGTCGTCGCCAATAGCGAGAATAAAATCATATACGCCCGAGCACACCATTTTTTGAACCGCACTTCCTTTATTGATATTGCCAGTAGTAACTTCGATTACCTTGTTGCCATCCAAAACCTGTATGTTCAGGTTAGTGCTCCAGGATTTAAGGATTTTGAGCATTTCTGCCGCCCTGGTATCTCCGAATTCGACACTGGCTTTTCGATAATGCCATGCTAATGAAAATGTTTTTTCCTCTATAAACGAACCCGGAACTTGGGCCACAAACTTTTCAAGCAATGGTTTGATCCGTTCTTTCCACGTGGTAGATAACCCAGGGGTAGCATTCCAATTCTGGAAACATCTTTTTTTATAAAACCCATGTTCAGCTATTAAGTTTACCCGCAAATCCTTGAACCATTCTCCCAAGATAGTATGGTCTCGGCCCGAAACGATATAAACATCATTTGTTTCGGTACCGCTTAACCGTGATAAAAGCTTATAAAGTTCCTTGTCTGGCACCGCATCTTCCGGGTTCTTTCTAAAACCAGTCAATGTTCCGTCATAATCCAAAAGGATAAGCCGTCGTTTACTTTTACTGTATTTTTTCAGAAGAGGAACGAGTTTTTTCTCGGAAAGAATATAAGGTTGCATTTTACTTTGACTCGCAGTTACACTTTTTAAATCTTTGATAAAACTATTTGCCCAACGGCTGACGTCAAATTTCCTGATCCGATCCTGCATAGTCTCCATCCGTTCTATTTGTTCGGTTTCCTCCATTTTCAGCGCCTGCACCAAGGCATCATTAATGTCCTTAAAGCTCGTTGGATTTATCAGCAATGCTTCAGGAAGTTCTTTGGCCGCACCGGCCATTTCGCTTAAGATGAGTACTCCGTTTTTCTGTGGTCTTGCCATAACATATTCCTTGGCCACCAAGTTCATCCCGTCCCGAATAGGGGTTATAAAAGCCACGTGGCAGGTACTGTACAGCTCCACAAGGCTCTCGAAAGAAAAAGAACGATAGAAATACCAGATAGGAGACCATTCCAAAGTTGCATATTTACTGTTCACTCTTCCCACAAGTTCATCTATTTCCTTTTTTAAGTCTTGATATTGGGGAACACTAGTTCGCGAAGGAACCGCTACCATTAGCAACCTGACCTTCCCTATGGCCCACGGATTGTGTTCCAAAAAGTAGTCGAATGCTTTTATACGGTTTGCGATCCCTTTGGTATAGTCCAATCGGTCAATGGATAGGATGTATTTAATATCCGGATTTATGTGTGAATATTTTTGAAGTTCTTCTTTTAAAGGAAGGGTTTTTGTGCTTTCTGGATCTTGTTGAGCCCTGGCTTCTTTCTCAAACCTTTGTGCATCGATGCCCATTGGATAGACCTCAACTGTAGAGGTATGTCCTCTATAAGTTACCTGATTGCAGTTCACTGCGGCTGGGAGAAGACGCGATACACAGTCCAAAAAATGCTGTTGATAATCAAACGTATGGAATCCTATTATATCGGCGCCCAAAAGGCCTTCCAATATTTCCTCGCGGCAAGGAAGGGTGCGGAACACTTCAAATGAAGGAAACGGAATGTGCAGGAAAAAACCAATCTTATCCGTAGATCTTTTATTTCTAATAAGTCGTGGAAGCAACATTAAATGATAATCGTGCACCCAAATAAGCGATTTTGGTTCGGCATGCTCCAAAACGGCTTCAGCAAATTTTTCATTAACGCGTCGGTATCCCTCCCATTTTTTTGCGCTATACTTTGCATACTGTGTAAAATAATGGAACAGTGGCCAAATAATACGGTTACTGGCTCCATAGTAATAATCCTCAACGTCCTCGCGGGTCAACAACACTGGGATGCAGTGGTGGGAAACCGTAATCTCCATCAATTCATCTTTCCTTTCATCACAAGGGATCTCTTCTTCTTCCAAGCCCATCCAACCAATCCAAAGACTTTCCTTATTGGGATGGATTGAACTTAATCCTGTGGCAAGCCCTCCTACACTCGAGGTAATGCTCAATTTTGAATTTTTAAAATCAGCGTTCAGCGGCATTCGGTTTGATACAATAATGTTTCTCATTTTTCGTCATCTTTTACCAATATTATTATATGAATTTCCAGTTCCTTTCAGAACACCCGATAGTGTTCCAGTATTTACCAAATTTCTTTGGGCACTCACGAAAATTTGTCCATTTAAACCATTTTGAAATTATGGATAGATTGCGATTTGTCTTAAATTTTAATAGGGTTCTAAGAGAGAATTAAAGATCATTTAACGGTATTCCGTCAATTGATAACATTTATTCCAAATTGGCTTTATCCAGACCATTAAAGGCAGGCCCTTCGATTACGGATCCAGTAATATTGAACCTACTACCGTGACATGGACAGTCCCAACTATGTTCTGCGCTGTTCCAATTTACGATGCATCCCATGTGTGGGCAAACGGCGGAAAGGGCGGTTATGCTCCCTACGTTATCTTTGTATATTGCCAGCTTCTTTCCGTCCACTTGCACCACTTTCCCTTCCTCCCTTTTCAATTCGATATCCTTGGAATTAAAGCCTGGCAATGGCATGTCCTTTATCAGCTGGGCTGCAACATTCAGATTTTCCTTAGTAAATTTTTTGGCGGCTTTCAATGGCTGGTGGCGGGATGCTTTATATAATTCCATATAAGGATTGGAAGTGCCCATAATTTCATCTGCGATAAGTTTTCCGGCCAAAACGCCATATACAAGTCCATCGGTAGAAAATCCTGTCGCTATGTATTGATTTGATCCCTTGCTTTTTGCGCCGATATAAGGAAGCAAATCGGCAGATTTATAGTTTTGGCCACCCCATTGATGTGTAATATGGTCTACCTCAAAATTGTTGGAAACAAAATCGATCAGATCCCTAATTTGCTCATGATTGTTGTCTGCCTGCCCCACTTTGTGCATATTTCCTACACATATTAAATAAGGCTCATTGTCTATGGTATACGACCGGACAGAATATTTTTTGTTCCCAAAATAACCCCAATAAATACCATTCGGATATTGATTTCCTTTTAATTTGATCCCAATTCCGTATTCCCGGTAAGGGCCGAGATTGGTATGAAAAGGAACCTGAAGTCCCATCGGGGTATGCGTTGCGTGAACAACATATTTTGCGCGAACCGTTGTTTGTTCAGTTTTCAACTCGATATAACCGGCTTCCTCCTCTATTTCGATCACCCGGGTATTTTCATAGATATTGCAATTTCCGCCGTGAATGTGTTTGGCAATCTGCTGAACATATCGCAATGGATTGAATTGGGCTTGGTCCAAATATTCAATTCCTTTATTGAAAGGGAAGGGAAATTGGTTATCCTGCAGGGGCGAAAACGGAATCCCAATTTCCTTGGCAAGGTCGATTTCTTTGTCAATATCCACTTTCCCGTCATTTTCAAAAATAAACATAGACCGATGATGAAAATCGCAATCAATATTGAATTGTTGAATCGTGTTTTTAATAAAATCCAGAGCGGTATTCCTCGATTCCACAACTTCTTTCAGAGTTTTCGAATCGTATTTCTCTTCAATATCAGCTTTTGGATATTCAGTCACCGCATAAAGATTGCCAGTGCTTTGACCAGAAGTTCCCTGCCCTACCCGGCGGGATTCAAGTACAGCGATTGAATAGCCTTTCTTCTTTAATAATTGAGCGGTGGTAATACCAGTTATACCCCCACCAATTATGGCAATATCAACATTAAGATCATCTGTTAATTGGGGAAAATCCGTTTTTGAGGATTCTGTTTTCCAAATAGGGTCTGTTTTCATCGCAGATTCTTTTATTATTAGAGAATGATTTATTCGCTAAGTTAACCAAGAACCTTTTGGCTAACCTATTGCTGATAATAGATTTATGGATAAATTAATATATATTGAATGCTTTTTAAAAAGGTTTGTTAAACCCGCACGATAAAAATAAAAATGATCTCGCGCTGATTTAAAGTTGGAATAGTGCTCGGCGTATGAAGAATATAGTTATATGCTGGCTTATCTCGAATAGGGGATACAATAAATATTTAAAATTGTAGGCGAGATCAATGTGGCAATGGTTGCCCTGCTAGTTTAAAACCTCCGTATTCCCCGTTGTGCAGGAATCAAGAATTCCTTGTGCAAGGAATCATGATTTGCTGTACAGGGAATCATGATTTGTTGTACAGGGAATCATGGTTCGTTGTGCAACAAATTTAACCCCCTCGGGAACCCCTATAAACAGTACGTTGCAGAGAGTGGATTTTAAGTATAAAACCGCTTATTTGTATGTAAAAAAAGGACTCTTTTCTAGTGGACATTTGTAGGTCAACAATCATTTTATTGGAGCAAACATTAAATGTGCACCTAACGTCTACCAATAACAAGAGGCCCCGTTTTTGGAGGCCTCTTTTGTAATCATAAAATTAAATTGGAAGGCTATTCCTTCAGCCCTTTTATCCGCTTGCGAAGCCCGAGACAGGCACCGGCAATGAGCCCAACGGCCAAAAAGCCATCGATGGGCGCATCCGGGATGTTGTCGCTCCCGCCAGGAAGACCGATCTGGGCATTGGCCGATAGGCCGCCCACGAGCAAAAGCGCCACAAATAGCAGCTTCACCCTTCTTCCGAGGTCCATGTTCTGTGTTCTGTTATTGTTTGGTCTAATTTTCATATCACTGTTTGTTTTTGGTTCCATAATTATTCTTTTATCAATCGTAAGGTCTGGGAATCACCTCCGTGCCTTAAGGTGACCATATATACACCGGAGGAAATGTGGTCGCCCAGTTGGACGGTCACCGTGTTGGATCGGCACTCCAGGGTGCGCTCCAATATCGTTCTTCCACTGAGGTCGCTTATGGCCACCGACAGTTGCTCTCCATCAAGCCCGGGGGCGTGGATGTGGAAGCTTTCGCCGCCAACTGGGTTGGGGTACAAGCGGATGCCGGACAGCAAGCTGTTGCCGTCAACGCCCAATCGCTGCTCCGTACGGATGGAGAAACGGTCGGTGGCGATGCTCGCATCTCCAGAGCTAACACTGAAGGAGTATGTGTTCTCCCCGGGGGCCAACAACGTGCTGGACCCGGTGTAGTGGTCGTCAAGGTAGAGGAAGCTGTCCTCCAGTCCGTCCACGGTGAGCGAGAGCACATAGTCCGTGTGCCGGTAGCCCGCGCTGTACAGGGGATACACCTCCCCGGCCTGTGGCATCTCCCTGTGCTCTACGCTCAGGTAGGTGCCGCCGTGGTCTATCCCCAGGTTCTCGTTGAAGTTCATCGGCTTTATGGCATCGGAGAGCGTGATCGCATTGTCGTTGCCATCGGCAAAGACCATCGCCAGGCCGTCGTGTGCCTTTCCGCCATTGTTGAACTTCTCGCTGGTATAGAGCAGCACGGTGAGCATATCGGCAGCGGACAGTCCATTGCCGGTGGCACTCGTGGATGTTGGGTTCCCCGGGGCCTTGTGGGACTCAGCGAACACTATGGCAGCACCAGGGCCTGAGGCGGCGAACTGGGCGCCCTGGCCGGGCTGGAGGTACTGGTTGGCATCAGAGCCGCCAGTGGCCCCACCCCCGGGAAGGGTGACCGTTACGTACGATCCGTGGTCCCCGAGCGTGGGGTCATAGACATAATAGTGCGCCGTGTTCACATTGGTCGAACTCGCAAAGACACTGTTCACGTCCACCGCGCTCTGGTAAGGGTTCCCGAACATAGCGAACTGTCCGGCCGTGGTGGCAAAGCTCTGTGATTGCGGTCCTGTATGGAGCGTCCCAGTGGCGCGCAGGGTGGTGGACCCAACCGAGCCATCATCCCCAAGGTTGATGTCCCTGCCGCCACGGACGAACAACAGATATGCGTCGCCAGCGGCCAAGGTGTTCACATCGGTGTTGCCGATGGCCTGGAACTGTTGGGTCGCAACGTCGACCGTGAACATGGAGGGGTTGCCCGTGA
>CAZMDY010000077.1:0-9118 GCA_964565295.1 uncultured Aequorivita sp.
ATTGAAGACGAAGATTCCCAGGAGGATATTGATTGGCTCGCCAGGAAAATTGCGCATTTACGGATATTTTCTGATGAAAACGATGCTATGAATCTTTCGGTAATGGATACAGACGGTGATTGCTTGGTGGTAAGCCAATTCACCCTTCACGCAAATACAAAAAAAGGAAACCGACCGTCTTTCATAAGAGCTGCCCGACCGGAAATTGCTATTCCACTTTATAAAAAATTCACCGTTCAACTTGAAAAGGAAACTGGGAAGAAAGTTTCCACCGGAACCTTTGGCGCTATGATGGATGTTGGTTTGATAAATGATGGCCCGGTGACGATCTGGATCGATTCGAAAAACAGGGAATAATTTCACTTAACTTTTTTTTAACCTTTGTATTTTAATATATTGCCTCGGTAAATCAACGGAATTTTCAGGTTTTAAAATTGTTATTGCAATGAAATATATTTTCTGTCTGACCTTTTTATTTTGCACGACCCAAGCTTTTACCCAGAAAGAATATTCCATTCAGCTTATTCCCAAGGAATTGTTGGAGAATGCCAACAGTGTTGTGATTGATGAATTGGTGGAAGTCGATGTAACTAACATCGCAAAAATGAAGACAAAAAAAAGGCGTGTGGTCGCCGTGCTCAACAGACTTGGAAACAATGATGTTTCCTTGCGCGAATATTACGATGACAATTCCAAGGTCAAAAATATCGAGGTTCGGATTTATGACGCGAATGGAAAGCAAATCTCACGATTCCGCAAACGGGACTTTATTGATGTGAGCCGAACAGGAATTAGTATGTATAGCGATGATCGTATGCTCTATTTAAATTATACACCCACCAGCTACCCTTACATCGTGGTTTTTGAAAGTGAGACCGAGTCAGGCGATTCGGCGTTTATATGGCCTTGGCTACCTATAGGTGGCTATGCCGAAAGCACTCAAAAAAGTGTGCATCGCATAAAGTATGATCCTGCGAACAAACCTCGGTACAAAGCCCAGAATTTAGATGGATATAATATCTCCATTGAAGAGACACCCAACGAGATTAATTTTTACGCAGAGGATATCCGCGCTATCCGCTATGAGGAGCACAGTCCGGTTGGATTAAAGATATTTCCACACATTCGAATGGGTTTGGAAAGGTTTTATCTCAAAGGAATTCAGGGTTCCGCCGCAAACTGGAAAGAGCTTGGACTATGGATGGAGAAAGATCTTCTTGAGGATGTCCGTGAAATCCCTGAAGGAACAATAGCAAGAGTGAGGAATTTGGTCGCCAACGAAACGACCAACGAGGGAAAAGCTCGGAAAATATATCAATATGTTCAAGACAAAGTCCGATATATAAGTATTCAAATTGGAATTGGAGGATGGAAACCTATGCCAGCGACTGAAGTGGACAAGCTCAGCTATGGGGATTGTAAGGCTCTGACCAATTATACAAAAGCCTTGCTGGATGCCGTGGGCGTTCCTTCTTATTATACAATTCTTTACGGCGATAGCAATAAATGGGATATTATCGAGGATTTTGTCTCTATGCAAGGAAACCACGTAATTTTAGGAATTCCTGATGGTGATGAAATCACTTGGCTGGAATGTACTAGTCAGGATACACCCTATGGATATATTGCAGAATTTACTGATGATAGAGATGTGCTTATCATGACTCCAGAAGGCGGAAAAATTGTCCATACCAAAGTTTATGAAACAGAAGAAAATACCCAAGAAAACTTTGGCACGGTAAAAATTGACGCCAAAGGAAGTATTAAAGCAAATTTTAAAGGTATTTCCAAAGGAATTAAGTATGGAGATAAATACTTGGTTGCAAATAAAAAACCTGATGAAGTTGATCGTTTTTACAAAAGTCGCTGGAGCCATATCAATGGTTTTTCACTTATCGACCCCAAATTTATAAATGATCAAAAGGAAATTGTTTTTACCGAAACCCTGCAATTGGATATCCCGAATTATTCAAATTCCGTGGGAAACGACTATCTTTTTTGCCCCAATATCTTTAACCGGAACAACCATATCCCCCCGCGAATTAGCGACCGAAAACAAAAACTGTATATCGGCCATGGCTATATCGATATCGATAGGGTGGAAGTGGAGATCCCTTCAGGTTTTAGTTTGGGAGCACTGCCTGTACCCACAGTTTTGGAAACAAAATTCGGCAACTATGAAATTGCCTTTACGCAGACAGAAGACAACAAAGTGCAATATGTGCGAAAATTGCGTATTGAAAAAGGCGAATATCCACCTTCGGAATATGAAAATTACCGAGAATTCCTACGTACTATCTCCAGGTTGGATCAAACAAAAATCCTATTGAAACAGAATGTCCAATAAAAAAATGACTTATGGAAATGAGATTGATTTTTACAGTATTTTTCTTAACTGTCCTGAATTTGGTAAGTGCCCAGAATTATAAATTCGGAAAAGTTTCTGAAGAAGAGTTGCTTCAAAAGGCACATCCCGCCAATCCCGATGCAAACGCATCAATACTTTACAGGGAAGTAACTTCGGAGTTTCAATATTCCCAAAGTTCGGGGTGGTATTTGGTCCTGGAATATTTTGAGCGAGTGAAAATATACAAAAAAGAAGGTTTTGATTGGGCCAACATCACCATCGATTTATACAAAGATTCAAGAAAGGATGTTTTGAAAGGGCTTAGGGCCTATACCTACAATTTGGATGATAAAGGGAAAGTAAGAAGTGTACGTTTGGGAAAGGACGGAATATTCGAGCAGGAAACAACAAAATATCTTTCCCAAACAAAATTGACCATGCCGGATATTAAGGAGGGAAGCGTCATCGAGTATAGATACAGAGTAGAATCTCCGTTCATTTTCAATATAGACGAGTTCCGGTTTCAGGAAACCATTCCCGTTGATAAAGTGAACATAACCTTCAAAACGCCTGAGTATTTTATTTATAAAAGCCACCAAAGAGGCGGAGTTCCGTATAAAGTCAATACAGATGCAAAAGACAGAAGTCTGCGATTTAGCCAAACTACCCAGGAAATGAGAGCATTCACTGGTACAGGAGTTCCAGAAACGACTATGCGTGAAGTAAGATTCAAGGAAGATTGGTATATGGTGGATTTGGAAAACGTTCCAGCGATGAAAGAAGAAGCCTTTGCAGGAAACATCGACAATTATACAACGGCACTTCAATTTGAACTGAGTTATGTTCAATTTCCTGGTTCGGGCATGGAGACCTATGCGACTACTTGGGAAGCTGTTTCAAATAAAATTTATAAAACCGATTCGTTTGGAGCTGAATTGGAACGGACGAACTATTTTGAAAAAGACATCGATGCACTGTTGGAAGGAATAAGTCAACCCGCAGAAAAAACTGCACGTATATTTTATTATGTGCTCAACAAAATGAATTGGAACGGCTATTATGGATTTTACACAAATGAGGGTGTACGATCGGCCTATTCAAAAGGCTCGGGCAACGTAGCCGATATAAATTTGATGCTCACGGCAATGTTGCGCTATGCAAATGTAAATGCCAATCCTGTTTTGGTAAGTACAAAATCTCACGGAATCGCAATGTTCCCTACACGGAATGGATTTAATTATGTCGTTACGTCAGTAGAACTTCCCGAAGGCACCGTCCTGCTTGATGCCACCAACAAATATGCGGAAATAGGAGTTTTAAAACCTGAGATCATAAATGGAGAAGGACGTTTGATACGGAAAGACGGATTTTCTACATGGATTTCATTGCGCTCCCTTGTTCCAGCAGTAAAAAGCAGCATGGCGTCCATTAAAATTCTACCAGAACTTTCCGCAACTGGATCGGTGCAGAACAGATTTACGGGCAATTATGCCTTTCTTTATAGATCCCAGTTTAGATCACTCGACAAAACAGACCAAATAAAAACCCTCGAAAACGGCCTTAAACAAACCGAACTCTCCGAGCTATCTTTTGAAAACCTGGACAAATTAGGGCAACCGGTGGAATTGGAATTCAATTTTGAATCTTCGGAAGGCATAGAGAATGTTGCCGAAAAACTGTATTTATCACCACTTGTTTTTATGACGACGACCGAAAATCCTTTCAATGCGGAGACCCGTGAATATCCAATAGATTTTGGATTCCCTAAGAAAGATCGCTACATTGTGAACATTGAGTTGCCAGACGGATACCAAGTGGAATCCCTGCCGGAAAATGTGGTTTATAATTTGGACGAAAACATCGGAAGTTACCGTTATATGATTTCCCAGGTTGGCAACAATTTGCAGCTCTCTGTCGAATTGGCCATAAACAATTCGTTTGTGGCGGCGGATGAATACGGAAACCTAAAGAAATTCTTTGAACTGATGGTGGCCAAAGAAACTGAAAAAGTAGTACTTTCGAAATCATAATGGATATAAAAAATGCACAAAGGGCCGTTGATGCCTGGATAAAGGAACACGGCGTCCGCTATTTCAACGAGCTGACAAATATGGCGCAACTCACCGAGGAAGTTGGGGAAGTGGCGCGAATCATTGCCCGTCGCTATGGTGAACAAAGCGAAAAGGAAAGCGACAAAAATAAAGATTTGGGCGAAGAGCTTGCAGATGTTATTTTTGTGGTGCTATGTCTTGCAAACCAAACTGGAGTAAATCTTGAAGAAGCCTTTCAGAAAAAATTGGATTTGAAGGCCAAACGCGACCACGACCGTCATCATAGCAATAAAAAATTAAAATAAGCATGTTCAAAAAAGTTATAACTGCCAAAGGTTTTTGGAAATCGGTATTTACTTTGATGATGGCTTTTGTGTTGCTCTTTGCACTTATCAAATGGGCCATAGAAGGCTTTTCACTCGCATACTTTACTGAGAGGAATCCGTTAATGTTATTCTTGACTTTGTTTGCAGCGGGATTTGTTTATGGTTTTTTTGTCACCTTCGGGAAATTCCGTTCAAAGCTTAAGGAGAATAATCCAAGACGATGAGAGTCATCCTCGGGATTGGAGATTTTCCCAACAAGGCTGTGGATATTCAAATCGGTGGCTCCAAAAGTGAATCCAATAGGTTGTTGCTTTTAAAAGCACAATTTCCCAATATTTCCATAGAAAATCTTTCTGAAAGCGATGATACCAAGGTGCTCCTAAAAGGATTGGAAACATCAAAAGGAACTATTGATGTCCATCACGCCGGAACAGCAATGCGATTTTTGACCGCCTATTTTGCCGCAAATGAAGGCAGCGAAATAACACTAACGGGAAGCCAACGAATGCAGGAACGGCCCATTGGGGTTTTAGTGGAAGCCCTGAAAAGCTTGGGTACCGATATTGAATACCTTCAAGAGGAAGGATTTCCACCATTAAGAATAAATGGAAGAATTCTTCGAAAAAGGGAAGTGAAAATACAAGCAAATGTTAGCAGTCAATTTATTTCTGCTTTAATGCTAATAGCTCCTATGATTCCAGGGGGAATTCGTATAATCCTGACAGGAGAGATCCTATCAAAACCATATATCGGGATGACCCTTTCTCTTTTGGATCGAATTGGGGTAGATGTCAATTTCGACCACAATAGAATAGATATTTCTCCAAGAAAGGAAATCGAGGATATTGAAATAGTGGTGGAATCCGATTGGAGCTCAGCTTCATACTTTTACAGTTTGGTCGCACTTTCCTTGGATATGGAAATGACATTGCGAAATTTTTCAAACAACAGTTTACAGGGCGACTCAATTTTGCCTTCCATCTATAAAATTCTCGGTGTCCGGACTGTTTTCCATACTGAAGAAGGAACTATTTTTATTTCAAAGGAAAATGTCCAACTTCCCGAGATGGTCCATTTAGATTTGTCGGATACTCCCGATTTGGCCCAAACACTTGCTGTAACTTGTTATGGACTTGGAATTGGATGTAGGATTACTGGGCTGAAAACGCTAAAAATTAAGGAAACTGATCGGCTTTCCGCATTAAAAAATGAATTGTCCAAATTTGGGGCAAGGATCTATACAGACGAAAATTCCCTTCACCTCGAAAAAAGTGGCAGTATCCAGCCAAATATAACTGTGGAAACCTATCAAGACCATCGAATGGCAATGGCTTTTGCACCGCTAGCTGTTAAAACCAATCTTACTATTTTGAATGCCGGGGTGGTCTCCAAATCATATCCCGATTTCTGGAACGATTTGAGAAAAACGGGTATTTCCTGTGAATTTCCCGAATTTTAAGTTTGAACTCTATTCAACAATCCTATATCAGGTATAGGATAGGAGCGTACTCTGAATAATAAACCTTCATTTACTTGACAACGCCTATCCCCAGGTCGTATCTTTGCAACCTTTTTAACCTTAATACCGTACGCAAAAAATGGGAATGAAACTTTCTAATTACAGCTTTGACCTTCCAGAAGAATTGTTGGCCGAATATCCAGCTCCAAATCGGGACGAATCACGTTTAATGGTGCTTAACCGAAAAGACAGGTCTATCGAGCACAAAATGTTCAAGGATTTGATCGATTATTTTGAGGAAGATGATGTTCTTGTAACCAACAATACAAAGGTGTTTCCCGCCAGATTGTTTGGAAACAAGGAAAAAACCGGAGCAAGGATAGAAGTGTTTCTTCTTCGGGAACTGAATCCCGAAACTCGACTTTGGGACGTTCTGGTAGATCCGGCCCGTAAAATTAGGATCGGAAACAAACTGTATTTTGGAGAGGATGAATCCTTGGTTGCAGAAGTCATTGACAATACAACTTCACGCGGGCGTACGCTCCGTTTTCTTTTTGATGGTTCTTATCAGGAATTCCGAAATAAATTGACCGAGTTGGGCGAAACTCCCCTTCCAAAATATATTAAGCGCGAAGTAGAACCAGAGGATGCTGAACGATATCAAACCATTTTCGCCAAGAACGAAGGTGCCGTTGCCGCACCAACCGCTGGGCTTCATTTTTCCAAGCACCTTTTGAAACGAATGGAAATCAAAGGTGTAAATATTGCTGAAGTTACATTGCATGTTGGATTGGGAACTTTTAGCAGCGTTGAGGTGGAAGATTTATCCAAGCACAAAATGGATTCCGAGGAAATGGTCATCGAACAAAAAGCCGTAGATATCGTAAACCAAGGAATTAGAACCAAAAAAAGAGTCTGTGCCGTGGGAACCACTGCAATGCGTGCTCTGGAAAGTTCCGTTTCCTCAAACCACATGCTCAACCCGTATTCCGGATGGACGAACAAATTTATTTTTCCTCCGTACGATTTTAGCATAGCAAATGCAATGGTAACCAATTTCCACACCCCAAAATCCACTTTGTTGATGATGGTATCGGCATTTGCAGGATTTGATTTCATAAAGGAAGCGTACGCCGAAGCCATCAAGGAAAAATATAAGTTTTATACTTATGGCGATGCGATGTTGATTATTTAAAAAATTATTGATAGCACACTGAAAAAACCCGATCATCTCGGGTTTTTGTATTTTTGGGTTCTTGCGCTCAAAATATGGAAATTAAAATTTATCTTAGTCTTTTCTTTGCGCTCTGATGATGAAAATAAATCTGTGTTTATTCATTCTGTTGCTTTTTAAAACTGCTGTGTTTTCACAAGTAGGAGACATTCTCTTGCCCAAAAGCTGGGATTTGGAATTACCGAAAGACCCAATGGTTATCCAACTTTCCCCAATGGATTTAAATTCGGTCATCGCACAAGACAGCATAAACGATATGGACAAAAGCCTCCCATGGCGTTTTGGCGTTGAACGATCTTTGGAAATAGATATGCACCAACACGGCCTTTGGACAGAATTGCCCGGAGGTGGAAAAATTTGGCGGAGTGCTATTCGATCGCCGCAAGCAGTAAGCTTAAGCATTAATTTTACCAATTTGTATCTTCCACCGGGTTCCAGACTACAACTGTACAGCGATGCACAGTCGGAAGTTTCACAAACTTTTACCGGTACACAAAAACAGGAAACCCATGTACGTGGAACTTGGTTTGTTACGGGCGAAATAGTTTGGCTTGAATATTTTCAGCCCGAATCGACCTTTGGCAAACCTCAATTGCAAATCGGCAGCATTGTCCATGGATACAGAATGGGCGGAATGGATCAAAATGCAACGGAAGCAAACGGTGTCAATGGTTCTGGTGACTGCCATTATGATGTAAATTGCCCAATTGGGGAAGATTTTGAGTCCCAAAAGGAAATTCTAAAAAAATCCGTGGCCTTTGTCAATCTTGGAAATGGTTATTTATGTACCGCCGTTTTGATAAACAACACAAATAAGGACAAAACTCCATATCTTCTTACTGCAAATCACAGCGTGGCGTTTAGCGATCCCGCACTATGGTCAATCCGGTTTAATTGGATAAGTCCGAGTCCGGTTTGCGGTACGGGGGAGGAAAGTGGGGATCTGCACAACAACTTTACCATAAGTGGTGCGGAATTGATAGCCAATAATAGTTTGAGCGATTTTGCCTTGGTAAAATTGCACAACAACATTCCCGAATCCTGGGACGTGGCTTTTGCTGGTTGGGACAATTCAGATACTGATCCTCTTTTTGAGGTCGGGATCCACCATCCCCAAGGCGATATCATGAAAATTTGCAGGGATGATTCAGGAGCCCGAAAAATAGATGCCAATGGCACGCAAGTTTGGTTAATTGGCGGCGGACAGCACGGAGCCGGGAACGGATGGGAAATAGGTACTACGGAAAGCGGTTCTTCAGGTTCTCCACTTTTTAATGAACACGGAAAGATTATTGGACAATTGTATGCGGGAGAAGCGGGGTGCATCGGAAATGAAAACAACGGTAATTATGATATTTACGGCCGTTTCGGTGTTTCTTGGGATGCCGGTAATTCTCCCCAGACAAGGTTGATGGATTGGTTGGATCCGGACCATACGGGACAAACTTCTATCGAAACCCTTCAGAATATCCTGAACGTGCCCGCTTTTCAGCCCATAGGGGAATTGGAAATATATCCCAATCCGGCCAACACGGTCCTTACGGTAAAAAATGCGCGCTATCCCAATCTTACCTTTGAATTTTATACTATAATGGGCCAACATATAAACTCCGGCTCTATGGCCAATAGTATAAATTCCATATCCGTGGAAAATCTGGCGGAAGGTATTTATCTCCTGCGCTTGACCGATCAGGACAGCAA
>CAZMDY010000078.1:0-8996 GCA_964565295.1 uncultured Aequorivita sp.
CTTCAAATGCAGGAATTGATGGAATTCTTGACCTTTGCGTGAACGACGCTCCCGTAGATTTATTTACAATTCTCGGAGGAAATCCCGATACTGGCGGAATTTGGAGCCCCGCGCTTTCAAGTGGAACTGGCGTTTTTGATCCAGCGGTCGATATTCCTGGGATTTACACCTATACTGTTTCGGGCGTATCCATTTGCGGCGGAAGTGATAGTGCGCGAGTCACCGTAACTCTATTTTCAGTATCCGATGTAACGGGAGCCGTAATGACTTCAAATGATCCAATCTGTTTAAACGATCCTAATGACGTGGAAATTTCTGGGGCCGATTTCTTAAGTGATGGGCTTTATACCTTAACCTATGAACTCACTGGTGCAAATTTATCGGTGAATTCAATTAATGTTGCTTTCCTTAATGGAAACACAATTTTCACGATTCCCCCTACTCAATTGAGCAATAGTGGGCCAACAACGGCAACTATTAATGAACTTTTCCTCATTGGAAATATGTGTGGGGCAGATGTTTCCTCCATAGCACCAATACAGTTTCTTATTGAAACAGGACCAACCCCCCAATTGATTTCGGAAGGAAATGAATTTTGCATTTCTGACAACCCAACAATTGCCGATCTTTCTGCAAATATTATTGATCCATCTTCAATTCAGTGGTATGATTCGCCAATCAATGGGAATCCATATCCAGAAACATTGCCACTTGTGGATGGGGAAACTTATTATGGCTCGACCCTATCCATAAATGGTTGTGATAGTGGGCTTAGAATAGAGGTTATTGTTTCCGTCATTGATTGTCATCCAGTGGTGATTGTTCCAGATGGGTTTTCTCCAAATGGCGACGGCATCAATGATGCATTTGCCATAAAAAACCTTAGGGAACTTTATCCAAATTTCACTTTGGAAATCTATAATCGATATGGGAATGTCATTTATAAGGGAAATAGAGATATTCCAGATTGGGATGGTTCCAGCAATACTGGAATGCGAATGGGCAGTTCGGAATTGCCCGTGGGGGTTTATTTCTATATACTGAATTTCAATAAAAACGGTAAAGATCCGGTTCAAGGCAGGGTTTACCTTAGTAGGTAAACGTAAGAATTTAAGAATGGTTTATAAGAGAATTGCATTTATTTTCAGGTCGCTCCTACTTTTTGTGGCAGTGCAGACTTATGCACAGCAAGATCCCCAGTACACTCAATATATGTACAATATGAGTGTGCTAAATCCTGCGTACGCTACCGATGATTCTGAAGCTATTAACTTAGGTTTACTATATCGCGCTCAATGGGTTGGAGCTGTGGGAGGCCCCACTACGGCAAGCTTCTTCGCACACTCTTCAATAACAAATAGGGTTGAAGGTGGAATTTCAATTGTACATGATGAAATTGGAGGGGTGGTAAAGGAAACAAAGGCTTTTGCTGATATTGCGTATGTAATTCCTGTTAGTGAATCCCATGGATTATCTTTTGGAATAAAAGCCGGAGCATCCTTTTTTAGCACAAATTTTAACGGGTTCGTTTATTCGGATCAACTCCCCGATCCTGCTTTTGCTTCCAATCTAAGTAAAACATTTCCAAACATTGGCGCCGGCGCATTCTATTTTGGAGAACAATTTTACATTGGATTTTCTGCCCCTAATTTACTCAAATCGAAACATCTTGAAAAAGACAGTGGAGTAGTCCTGAATGGCGCTGAGGAAATCCATCTTTTCTTGACTGGAGGCTACGTTTTTCAAATGAATAATAGTCTAAAGATCAAACCCGCTTTTATGACGAAAATAGTTGATGGCGCACCACCGTCATTGGATTTCACGATGAATGCCCTGTTCAACGATAATTTCGAATTGGGAGTGGGATATCGATTTGACGATTCAGTGAGCGCACTGTTCAATATAAGAATTGCTCCACCCATAAGAATTGGATATTCTTATGATTATACTGTGAACAATTTGGGCAAATATAATTCAGGATCGCACGAAATCATGATTTTGTTTGATATAAATACAGCAGCAAAAGGATACGATAAATCCCCAAGATTCTTTTAAAAACTTTAGAATGAAAAATCTTTGTTTCCTTATAATTCTACTTTTTTCGTCACCGACGATTTTGGCACAAAAACCCACGCTCAATAAGGCCGATAAACTATTTGCACAAAAATCATATGTGGAGGCGGCAAAGATGTATCAAGCGTTGGAATCGAATGCGCATATTTTACAAAATCTGGCAGATTCTTATTATTATAACCATCGTATGGATCTGGCTCGAAAACCATACACTTTCCTTTTTACCGAGTACCGGGACAGTATCAACCTCGAAGTCTATTTTCGATTTGCACAAACACTTTTGGCACTGAAAAACTACGAGAAAGCCGATGAAATTATGGCTGAATATCTTGGTTATGAAATCAATACGTCGAAATTCATTGAGAATTTAAACAACATTGTTCCCTATGTATATCAATTAAAACGAATGACTTCCAGCAACTCCTCAGGTGATTTCGGGATTTCTTTTTATGGAGATAAGGTTGTTTTTTCTTCCCCCAGAAATTCTGAAAACCCAATTTATAAATGGAATGGGAAGCCTTATCTCGATTTATATGAAGCCAAAATAGATGCGGAAGGACAATTGACCGAAATCAAGTCTTTTCCCGATGAAATAAATACCAAAACCCACGAGAGCAATGCAACTTTTTCAAAAGATGGGAAAACGATGTACTTCTCCAGAACCAATGATAAACGCATTAAAATTGGAGAAGAAAAAATAGCAACCGTCAAAATTTTTAAAGCTGAAATGGTGGACGGAGTTTGGACAAACGTTTTGGAAACTCCATTTTCCAGTGACATTTTTTCGGTGCAGCACCCCTATTTGAATTCGGATAACACCAAGCTCTATTTTTCCAGTGATATGTCGGGTGGCTTTGGTTCTTTCGACATTTATTCAGTGGATATAATTGGGGATGGTTTCGGAACGCCCGTTAATCTCGGTGAAACCATAAATACCCCACATCGGGATCAATTTCCTTTTGTTGAAGAAGACGGAACACTCTATTTTGCTTCGGATGGCCATCAGGGAATGGGCGGTCTGGATATTTTTATGAGCCAATTTCGAAATGGGCAATACACAAAACCGCTGAACCTTGGGGAAACCATTAATTCCGGAGCAGATGATTTCGGGTTTGTACTCCAAAATGATTCAGAAAAAGGATATTTGGCCTCCAACAGGGAAGGTTCCGATAATCTATATTCTTTTGACCGTAAGGATAACGAAAGACGTTTTATTGTTGAAGGAGATGTAAGGGACAAGCATTCAAAAGAGCTGCTTCCCGGTACCACGGTTACATTGTTCGATGAAAATAATGTACTGGTCGGACAAATGGTCGTGGGTTCAAATGCGCAATATGTGTTCAACACAACGCCCAATACCAAATATATTATTGAAGGCCATCGTGCATTGTACATTCCAACTATTGAAGAATTTTACACCGATGATGACGGGAGGATCGTATTCAGTATTGAGCTTGAAATAGAATCGTATGATGATGCCGAAGACATTGTGGTGACCAAGGACGATGGATATGTTTATATAGAATTGGAGAATATTTATTTCGATTTGAACAAATCGGAGATTCTCCCTCAAGCCGCAAGGACTCTTAATGTTCTGATAGATTTGCTCAACAAATATCCAAGAATGGAAATCCAGCTTGGCGCCCATACCGATTCCCGCGCTTCCGAAGAATACAATTTGCGCCTTTCCAACAGAAGGGCAAACGCCACCTTGGAATATCTTGTGCAAAATGGAATTGACCGGGATCGACTTAGATCCAAAGGTTTTGGCGAATCAAGACCGCTGGTGGACTGTGATAATTGTTCGGAAGAAGAACATGCCATCAACAGACGTTGTGAGTTTTTGATTATTCGTTAGAAATTTAAACTTCATTATACCGAAAACAGCTTTCAATATGGTCGTTAACCATTCCTGTGGCCTGCATATGCGCATAAACCACTGTGCTGCCAACAAATTTGAAACCTCGTTTTTTCAGGTCCTTACTTAAGGCATCACTCAGCGGTGTGGTTGCTGGTGCATCTGTATGGGATTTCAAAGTGTTTTTTATCGGTTTATTATTAACAAAACTCCAAATATAATTGCTGAAACTTCCAAATTCCTTTTGAATGTCCATAAAAGCTTTTGCGTTCGTAATTGCTGAATGTATTTTCAATCTATTCCGGATAATCCCTTCATTTTGAAGCAGGGAATCAATTTTTGCTTGGTCGTATTTTGCAATTTTTTCGTAATCGAAATTATCAAAAGCTTGCCTAAAATTTTCCCGTTTCCGAAGAATTGTGATCCAACTCAATCCCGCTTGAAAGGTTTCCAAAATCAGAAATTCGAAAAGGGTCTTGTCGTCTTTTATGGGAACGCCCCATTCCTCATCGTGATATTTTATGTATAACGGATCGTTTCCGCACCAACTGCAACGATTTTTTTCTACCTGCATTTTTAAAAGTTTCTGGTTTTGAATTTTAATAATCGACAAACGGACAACTGATAACCGATAACCGAGTCCTATTCTTGTCCGGGGAAGTTGTACGTTATGGTTCCCAACTGTTTTTCTTTTGAAACCATTGCGTTAAACCGGGCTTGCAATGCATATTCCATGGCTGCATCAATTAAGCATTGATTGGAAGTTGTAGACGCGGAATTATTATAACTTCCGTTTTTTACGTTTCCATGTTTATCCACCTCAATATTGATTACTACCCGGCCGGAGCCATAACAAGTATATACAGGATTTGGAAGATACATCTCTTTCCGGTCCACCAATCTATAACTTAAGGTCGTGTTTCTGTTTCCACTTTCACCCTCTGTTTCCTTGGAGGTTCCTTTCTTTGGATTGGCAAGTTGGTTGCGTTTTTTAACTTCCACAGAGGATTCTATCAATTCACCGTGTTTGGCCATCCGGGAATCCTCCAATGCTTTTTCCATTTCCTGTAGTTTTTCTTCAATGGTTCGGGCCAGTTCCTTGTTTTCATTTTCAATCTCAGAAATAAACCGATCGGCCTCATTATATGCACGGTTTGTTTCAATTTCAGTACTTTTATGTACGGTAGAAGCCATTTCCACGTTTTCTGAAATTTCTTCAGGAACTAACGTTATGTCATAAGTATATTCTTCCTGGATGGAAGGGTTTCCTGATAATTTGATACTCATAAACAATAAGATCAAACATCCAAACAGCAAGGAAGTGATAAGAAAAGCTCGGTATGAATATTCAAAATTCATGGATAGAGTAATGAAATCTTCTGCAAAATTCCACAAAAACCAACTAACTCAAGTTGCTCTTTGGGATATTTTAACTTGTAAGGGAATCTTCAAAATCCTTGATTCCCAACGCATTTTCAACTGAAAACTTGCCTATTTTCGTTCTTCGCAAGGCAGACAGATGTGCGCCATTCCCCAAGGCCTTTCCAAAATCATGGGCCAATGATCGAATATAGGTGCCTTTGCTACAGACCACCCTGAAATCAACTTTTGGAAGATCGACCTTGGTTATTTCAAATTCGGGAATTGTTACGGTTCGAAAGGGAATCTCAATCTCTTCTCCGCTTCGGGCAAATTCATACATGCGCTTCCCATCTTTTTTAAGCGCGGAAAATACTGGAGGTTGTTGCTGAATTTCTCCTGTAAACTGTTTGGTGGCATCTTTTATTTTTCCCGAAGTCAATTCCGAAATATCAAAGGCTTGGTCAATTTCAGTTTCAAGATCAAAACTAGGAGTAGTTGCGCCCAACGTGAACGTTCCGGTATATTCCTTTTCCTGCGCTTGAAAAGTGTCGATTTTTTTGGTGAACTTTCCTGTGCAGATTATTAAAAGTCCGGTTGCTAACGGATCAAGCGTGCCGGCATGGCCCACTTTTATTTTCTTTATCCCGAATTCTTTTTTGATGAGCCATCGCACTTTGTTCACCACTTGGAAGGAAGTCCATTCCAAAGGTTTGTCTATCAGGATTACTTGGCCTTCTTTGTAGGCCTCGGAATCAAGGGGCTTATTGGTCATTGTTGAGGATTTCGGCAATTTGGTTTTTGAAAGGAGGAACAATTTCAGTTACAATTTGATACAAACGGAAAGCCTCAATTCCCTCGTAATTGTGAGCCGCTATATTTCTAAGCCCAATTATCTGTCGAAAAGGAATTTCGGTATATTTCATTTTTGACTCCTCTGAAATTTCTTTACAAACCTTGCCTATATTTATAAAATTCATCAGACAGGCATCATAGACCATTTCATTTAAAACGAATTTATCCAGAGTCAAACCTTCCGAATAGTTTATGATTCTTTCTGAATACTTTAATAATAATTCAAAAAAGTGAATGTCTGATTTAGTCATTCGAATAAATTTCAGTAAGATCTTTTCCTATATAAGACTTAAAAACTGGACTTAATCCGCTTTTCAATAATAAATCTATTTTTCTATTAAGTGCTTCTTTGAGATCCATATACGCACCACCTAAATCGAGTAAGGAAATGTTTGGGTCCAGGTCAACAAGGATATCAATATCGCTATCCTCGTCCATTTCTCCACGGGCATAGCTCCCAAAGACACAAATTTGTTTGGGTCTGAAGGGCAACAGCGTCTGGATTATTATTTTGTTTATTTTGGGATCCATAGTTCTACAAATATACGGATTGTAGCTTCTAATTAGGTGGAGGCTTTCACTCAAAAAAATTGCTATGTGCCCATAAATTTTTAAAACAATGAATACACAATTACCGACATCCCCATTATTACACAATATACAGCAAAATAAGTGAGTTTGGCTTTCTTGACAATGCTGATCATCCATTTACAAGCAAAAAGTCCTGAAATGAAGGCGGCCAAAAACCCTGCGACCAAAGCACTGTAATGTAAACCCCCAATGTCAAGTCCGGAACCTTCCTGGGCATCCAGAAACATTTTTGCAGTGGCACCAAGAATCAATGGAAGCACCATTAAAAATGAAAACCTTGTTGCTTTTGATTTGTCATTTCCCAAAAGAATGGAAGTGGAAATTGTGGAGCCGGAGCGTGATAAACCGGGCAGCAATGCAGCAAATCCCTGTGCAATTCCTATTATAAACGAATCGCCGTAACCAACAACTTTCCCTGTGTTTCTGGCTTTGTCCGCAAAAAACAGCAATACGGCAGTTACCAAAAGCATGCATCCCACCAAAAGAAGGTTGGAGAAAAATTCTTCCAATGTGTCTTTTAACAAAAGTCCTACCAAAGCCGCGGGAATCATAGAGAGCACAATTTTTAGGGAGAATCGGAATTCTTCATTGTTCTTAAACTGAAACAATCCTGTAAAAATGGAAATGATGTCTTTTCTAAAAATGACTATGGTGCTTAAAGCCGTTGCGAAATGCAGGACAATTGCAAAAAGCAGGTTTTCCTCATCCTCAAACTTAATGTTGAGCATTTTCTGCGCAATAACGATATGCCCACTGGAAGAGACTGGTAAAAACTCAGTTAGGCCCTGGACAACTCCTATGAGCAATGCTTTAAAAACTTCGCCCATCTATTTTGAATCGTTATGGGGATTGAGCAAAATGGCGTAAACCTCTATGGCAAAGCCAATCAAAACAAGGGCCGGAGCCAGTCGGATTCTCCTCCAGTTGTAGATTTCAGGATTAAAAACGTTGGGGTCCTCACTTCCGCCGCCGGCCATCAAAATAAAGCCCAGCGCAATAAATGCAATGCCTATAAGCATAAACCTGTAGTTCTTGCGATGGAAAATAAATTCCGATGTTCCCATTTCTTCTCTTCGTTTTTGTTCTCCCATATTAAAAGTTTCTAGTTCTATTTTCTGGTTTATTTCTGTTGGACATGCCACAAATCCCACTCTCCAATTCCTCCGCTGGGGGTAAGGGGACTAATAATACAGATCGTCCGTCCGCAAGTTTAAAAACCGCTGTGTGGCAATGAATGTACTGACCCAAGTGATCACAATTCCCATCAAAAATATAAATGCGAACAACATCGCCAACAAAATCGGATCGCCCATTAAATGCAATTGCGGGAAGCTTTTGTCAAAATAATAAAGCACCAACGCCATCCCTATCATTGCTACAAAGGAACCTAAAATTCCCAGACGTACGCTGCGCCAAACAAAAGGTCTGCGAATGAATTTCTTGGTCGCGCCCACCATCTGCATCGTTTTTATGGTAAACCGTTTTGCATAAATGGAGAGGCGGATGCTACTGTTAATGAGCAATACGGCGATAAAAAGGAAAATCCCGCTTATCACCAAAATCCAAAAACTAATGCTGCTCACGTTTTCGGTAAGCTGGGCAATCAAAGGTTTATCATATATCACGTCATCCACAAAAGCCTTGCTTTTCAGCTCTGTCGTAATTTCTTCCATTTTGTCTGGGGTAACAAAATCTGCCAAAACATATACATCAATGCTGTTTTGAAGCGGATTTTCGCCCAGATATTCTATAAAATTTTCACCGAGCGTTTCTTGATGGTCCTTAGCTGCTTCTTCCTTGGAAACGTATTCTGCGCTTTTCGTATAATCGGCCAAAGCCAAACTTTGTTTAAGCTGTGTGATCTCCACTTCTTTTGCGGAATCTTTCAGAAATACCGTAATCGCAATTTGTTCCTTAAAATAATCGGCCACCTTTTTTGAATTGAGCACCAAAAGTCCCAAAAGTCCCAACAGAAAAAGCACCAGTGATATACTGATGATAACTGAAAAATAGGAAGATATCAATCTGCGTTTTTGATATTTCTCAAAATTGGCACTCATACGGTTTTCTGAATTTGGAGGTAAAAATACAAGTAATTTTGCATCCTACGCTAAACAACGTTTAAAGTTTTGTCTTTAGTACAATAGCCGTAAATTTGCGCGCGCCTATATGTTTAGATAGGACTTAAAGAAAATTGGGAAATGAGTAAATATCACTTCAACGAAATCGAGGCAAAATGGCAGAAATATTGGGCCGAAAA
>CAZMDY010000079.1:0-8947 GCA_964565295.1 uncultured Aequorivita sp.
AGTGTCTGCTTTGAAAAAGGCCATTCCCAGTCCTTATCACTTTGGAATGGTCGGTACATGGATCTTACAACTTTAATCGGAAAACTGGTCTGGAGCGGATCGTAGGAGATTATAACCCCATCTTTCGCCAACTTTTCATTTAACTTACTTATCAACAAATCAAAATCCTCGAAATGGTGAAGCACCCCATAGGCATAGATCACATCAAAATCCTTTTCATCGAACTCGGGTGAAAGAAAGTCGACCGCAATGGCTTTGGCATTTTTACAGGGCACTTTGTCAATTTTTCCCTGTAATTCGTCAATTGCCTTGTCACTCAGATCAATTCCTATATACTGTTTGGCGTTCTGGGCCAGATATAATGAAAGTGCATTCCCGCGCAAGCAACCCAGATCCAAAACTTTTTTACCTTCCAGATTTCCCAGCCATTTTTTATGTTCATCATAAACCCGATCCTTTAGATCGTAATTTTTTCTGTAATCGCTCAAGATTCCATTTCTTACCGAAGACCACAAACGGGATGGAAGGTTTTTCTTTTTCTTTTCCGTGGAATTGTAAAATTCTTTTTGTCGTTCGTTGGTCTTTAATGTTTTGGAAAGATTTTGGCTCATGTTGGGTGTTCCTTTATGTCGTGCTAAATATACTGAAAATTTTGAGGCAATTGTAAGCATTTTTTTGATTAAAAGTGTCCAATTCCCCTAATTTATCATCCAGACTATGCATTTAATCTAATGTTTCTATATTGGAAGGATGTAACATACTGCACTCTACTGAAAGCTTTTTGCGTACTGTAAAAAAAAACTCGAACTGATAAGTAAGGAGATACCGATCAGTTCGAGTGGATTCTATAGGAGTGAAAAGAATTAGAAAATGCTTACATAGCACCCCATTCCTTTAATGATTTTGTGTTCATCGCCACATAGTCGTCATTACCGGCTTTTTTGGCCATTTCCAATGATTGCTTGGCAGCCTCGATAGCGCCTTTTTTGTCACCGGCCTTGGCGTAGATCAAGGCTTTTTGGCGCACTTGGTAAAATTTTGGGTCTGGGGTCATTTCCATTGCTTTGTCCATCCATATCCTGGATTGTTTGATGTCTTTGCCTGCTTCAAAATAGTAAGTGGCAGCAGCATAATAATCTGCAGCGGTCGGGCCATTCATCACTCGGTCAATATTGGTGGCCATAAGTTGGTCGGTGATGAATTTAATGGGCACACCCACATAGGATTTATCCCACATAATTCCCAAGGTGGCAGAATCAGTTTTTAAATCATTGAATAATAAGGTAAAGGTTTCAACTTGCATCGTCAGAGGCTGAACGGGAACATTCACTTGGGCAACAATCTTCGAATCTTCCAATTTCTCTGGCGCTCCCCAGTTATTGGTATCGGAATAAAAATAAACATCCCAATCTGATGCCCCAGGCTTAGTGAAAATGGCATACGTCCCGGCTTTTATCATTTTGTTCCCTATTTCCACGTCATTGCTAAAAGTGATTTTAGTATTGACATTGGCGCCGGTCCTCCAAAGCCTGTTGTGCGGCACCAAACTTCCAAATATGGCTCGCCCCTTAACTGAAGGACGGGAATATTCAAGGGTCACATCGGTAAGTCCAACTTTTTGTTCGATCTTTTGGAAAGGACTGGATTGAGGGGTTTCAATTTGGGAATGTACGCCCACAGTCAATAGAACTGAAGCAAAAAACAAGATGATCTTTTTCATTTTTAAAGATTTAGGTTATAAGAAATTACTGCACGAAGTTACTCTTTGGTGAATTTTAAAACGTTAATTAAACCTTAAAAAATAATTTCTCAGTTCAAAAGGAAAACTTAAAGAAAGATAGTCAAAACAACCCAGAACATAAAAACCTGAACATTACTGATGGTTAAGTGTTAAATTTTTGTTTTCGACAATGCTTAAACCAGTTTGTGTTACTATCTTTAAAGAAAATAACGAAATATATGATGAAGATACTACGCAAAATATTCCGGTTCGCGGAAGCCAAAAAATCAGATAACATCCATATCAATAGATTGTTGCGGATGAACAAGAAACTTATGCTAAAACAGAGAAAATAACTTTCTTTCTTTTGAAGAAATTTGGTTGAAAAAACAATGGTGATATAGATTGAATTTGAAAGTTTAGATGTTAAAAATTATCTAAAGGGCTCAATTGTTTATGCCAACTTAGACAATTTTACTACTCTTGCACGTTTAACTTGCCCAAAAATCGCCATTATGAAGAAAATCTTGATCCCTACCTTGATTTTATTGTTTTTTTCCCTTCATCTTACTGCTCAAAATGACGTAGAGGTCCTGGAGAACACCTTAGAGGCTCAAATGACCGAAGCGTTTGAAAAAAGCAATAGTTACCAAGAATACAAGGTGGTAAAAAAATCGCAGTTGGCGACATTAAAACGTAACGTTCTGGATTCAATAGCGGTTTTGGAAGAAAATATTTCAGTCCAACAAAATGAATTGTCTCTTCAGGACACCAAGATAGATTCCTTAAGTTCCATCCTTGCGGCAACGCAGCAACAATTGAGCGAATCGATTGAAAAAGAGGATGGCATGAACTTTATTGGAATCCAAACTTCCAAATCTACCTATAACTCCGTTATGTGGGGGATTGTGGTCGTGCTGCTCTTGGTGGGCGGATTTTTGTTTTACAGATTTTTGAACAGTAATAAGATCACCAATGCGGCCCAATTAAAAATAGCCGAACTGGAAATTGAGCTGGAGGACAGCCGTAGAAAGAGTTTGGAACGGGAGCAAAAACTTCGCAGGAAACTTCAGGATGAGATCAATAAAAACAGAAAAGTCTAACTGGCCTGATTATGTTCGGGTAATTTTCGCCCCAATGGCCTGAAGACGCTCCACTATATTTTCATATCCCCTATCTATTTGTTCTATGTTATGGATGGTGCTAGGTCCTTCAGCCGACAAAGCAGCGATCAACAAGGATATTCCAGCACGAATGTCGGGGGATACCATGGTAGTGCCCCGCAAATTTGATTTGAAGTTATGGCCAATAACCGTGGCCCGATGGGGATCGCATAAAATTATTTTTGCTCCCATATCGATCAGTTTGTCCACAAAGAACAATCGGCTTTCAAACATTTTTTGATGGATCAGTACGCTTCCCTTTGCTTGGGTACAGACCACTAATACAATACTCAGCAAGTCTGGGGTAAACCCGGGCCAAGGTGCATCTGCCACTGTTAGGATTGAACCGTCTATATAGCCCTGTATCTCATATTCCTGATGGGCGGGAATATGGATGTCATCACCTATTTTATTAAGGGTTATTCCCAGTTTTTTAAACGTTTCCGGAATAAGACCAAGGTTTTCCCAACTCACATCCTTAATGGTTATTTCACTATGGGTCATGGCCGCTAAGCCGATCCAGCTTCCAATCTCGATCATATCGGGCAAAATACGATGGGTACAGCCCGTTAATTCAGAAACACCTTGAATGGTCAAAAGATTGGAACCTATTCCAGTGATTACGGCGCCCATTCTTGTGAGCATTTTGCACAATTGTTGAATATAGGGTTCGCAAGCGGCATTGTAGATTGTAGTGGTCCCTTCTGCAAGGACCGCCGCCATTATAATGTTGGCAGTCCCCGTTACCGAGGCTTGGTCCAACAGCATAAAGGCGCCTTTTAGACCATCTGGCGCTTCCACGCCATAAAATCGTTCGGTTTTGTTATATCGAAATTTTGCGCCCAGATCAATAAATCCCTGAAAGTGCGTGTCCAACCTCCTTCTTCCAATTTTATCGCCTCCAGGTCTGGGAATATACCCTTTTCCAAATCGTGCCAACAGTGGGCCAACGATCATAATGGATCCTCTTAGAGCGCTTCCCTCCTGTTTGAATTGTTCCGATTCGAGATAGTCAAGATTAATATTGTCGGCAGTAAATGCATATTTGCCCTTGCCCATTTTTTGGACCTTAACGCCGAGGTTTTCGAGGATTAAAATAAGTTTGTTGACATCGATAATATCAGGGATATTTTCGATCACGACTTTTTCTGGGGTCAGCAATACTGCACAAAGAATTTGTAGGGCCTCATTTTTTGCGCCTTGGGGAATGATTTCCCCTTTTAGGCTGTGTCCTCCCTCTATTTGGAAAGTTCCCATAGCTGTTTGAAATCTTTAATAACGTTTACGCGGACGGTTGCTTCCGGATTTATGACTTTTCTTTCCTCCGCTGGGAGCAGAAAAACGTTTTTTACTCTTCAGCAAATCGTTGGCATCGCTCAAATCCTCATCGGTATTTTTAAGGTTTATCTTTCCTTCAGAAAGTTCAAAGAGGTGCTCGAAGATAACCTCATCTTCCACCGTGTCCTTGTTCCAATTAAGGAAGCTCTTTTTCATATGGTTTGCGATAGTCAGGACAAGGCCATCTTTTTTGTCGCCTTCTTCCCAACTGTTGGCAACATCGATCATCCGTTTGATATTGTTGCCATAAAAACGATATTTTGGATGGTTCTGTGGATACTCCAACCGTTCTGGGCGTTCATTTAGTTCTTCTTTGGAGGGGATTGGAAAAGGACTGTCCACATCAAGTTTAAAATCTGAAATTATGAACAGTTGGTCCCAAAGCATCGGTTGAAAATCGGGCACATCCCGAAGGTGCGGGTTTAAGTTGCCCATTACCGCAATGATGCTCTTGGCTATTTTGTTGCGCTCTTCCCTATCTTCCATGGAAATGGCATGGTCGACCATTTTTTGGATATGGCGGCCATATTCGGGAATAATAAGGTTTGGGCGTTCGGTATTGTATTCTAATTGTCCTACTTCGTGTGTCAAAATGTTGTTGCTATTGGAGGGGTTAAAAAAGTGAGGAAAGGAAACCTCTTTATTGGGCGCAAAATAAGAAATTTATAGGGAAATAACGCCTTCAACCTTAGAAACTTCAAGATATTTTTCTATGACATCATCCGGCGAATCCAAGGTAACTTTTATGGAAACACTGGTATAATTGCCTTTTGTAGAGTCCCGCGTATTTATTTCACTGTCCAAATGATCAAAAATGGCACTTATTTCAGCAATTTTATCAAGTTCGGCGGGTACAATAAATTTAAAGAGATATGGTGCTGGCCATTCTGTATCGCCCTCCAGTTGATTTTTCAGTCGTTCGTAAAATTCCTCAGTTTTCTTGTCCTGTTCCATTAAAAATACTGGTTTTTGCGCTTACAAAGATACACTTTCATCATCAATTTTAATTTACTTACTTTGTAGAAATTTCAAAACAGTTAGATTGATCCCTGAAAACTCGAGCCTTGTAATGGCGAATACGTCGCTTTACAGGAAAATGGCTGTAATATATATTGGTTTTTGGGTGTAAAAGTAAAAAACTTAAACTTTTGGAAACAAAAAGAATCGTGATCACCGGTGGCCCAGGGTCGGGAAAAACTGCATTGATAAAATTTTTGGAGGAAAAAGGCCATGCGGTAAAGCACGAAATATCGCGGGATATTATTCTCGAAGCACAAAAGCAGGGAATTGAGCAGTTGTTTTTGGAGGACCCGCTACACTTCAGCAGCAAACTATTGGAAGGCCGTTTGGAGCAATTCCACGAAGCGGAACAGAGCTCCGCCCTTATCCTTTTCTACGATCGAGGCCTGCCAGATGTAACAGCCTATTTGGAGTATGCATGCACACAATATCCAGAGCACTTTTTAAATACCTGTTCAAAAAACCGGTATGATTTGGTCTTTGTTTTGCCCCCGTGGGAATCGATCTACCAACAGGACAACGAGCGATACGAATCATTTGGACAGGCCGAAAAAATTTACCATTCCCTCAAAAACAGCTATATAAATTATGGCTATACCGTGCAAGAAGTTCCAGTGGGATCCATTGAGGAACGCGTGGGTTATATACTTGATTTTTTAAAAAACCACTTTTGAAACCAATCCGCGATATTTTATATAAATATTGGGGTTATTCTTCCTTCAGACCGATGCAAGAAGCGATCATCACCTCGGTATTGAATGGAAAGGACACCGTTGCTCTTTTGCCCACGGGAGGGGGAAAATCAATTTGTTTTCAAGTTCCCGCAATGGCCCAGGACGGTATTTGCATTGTTGTTTCACCCTTGGTAGCGTTGATGGAAGATCAGGTGAACGCATTAAAATCCCGGGGCGTAAAAGCCCTTCAAATTTCGGGTGGATTATCGCATGAGGATCTGAACAGGGCGATGGACAATGCGCTTTACGGAAACTATAAATTTTTATATCTCTCGCCAGAACGACTTCAACAAGAATTTGTACAAAACTCCATCCGGCAAATGAAGGTGAATCTGGTGGCGGTTGATGAGGCCCATTGTATTTCGCAGTGGGGATATGATTTTAGGCCGGCATACAGGAACATTACCATACTTAGGGAACTCCAGCCTTTGGCCCCCATTATTGCACTTACGGCTACGGCCACCCCGGAAGTACTTCAGGATACCATTTCAGAATTACAACTTGAACTCCCCGCTGTTTTTAAAGATTCCTTTGTAAGGGAAAACCTGTCGTACCAAGTTTTTGAAGTAGAAGATAAACTGTACCGAACGGAACAATTGCTTAAAAACAACCGAGGTTCTGCTATTGTGTATGTGCGAAGCAGAAAAAATTCAGTGGAACTGAGCGACCAGTTCAATATTCTTGGAATATCGGCCACTTATTACCACGGTGGAATCTCTGCCAAGGAAAAGACCGACAAATTAAAATCTTGGTTGGATGGGACAGTTTCGACCATGGTTGCAACCAATGCTTTTGGAATGGGAATAGACCATCCCAATGTGCGGCATGTGATCCACTTACAAATTCCTGAAAGCATTGAGAGCTATTTCCAGGAGGCCGGGCGTGTAGGTCGCGATGGAATGTATGCCGAAGCGACCCTCCTATATAATGAGTTCGATAAAATCAATGTTCGCAAGCAGTATGTAGACTCGCTCCCTGATCCTGCAGAATTGAAAATCATATATCGCAAACTGTGCAATTATTTTCAAATACCTTATGGCGAAGGGGAATTTTCCGTGCACAATTTCAGTTTTTCTGATTTCTGCCAGACCTATAACCTAAATGCTTCCCTTGCCTATAATGCACTTAATAGCTTAGATCGTTTGGGCATTATCCAGTTGTCGCAAGAATTTGGAAGAAAATCCATTGTGCAGTTTCTTATCCCATCGAATGAGTTGTTGAATTATTTTAAAACCGACATGCTCGTTTCCATCATTGGAAAAACCATTCTCCGGATTTATGGTGGTATTTTTGAAATGCCCACTCCGATCAACTTAGACTTTATCGCTTCCAAAACTGGTCAAAAGCTTGATGCAGTCATTTCGTCATTAAAAAAAATGGAACGCGATCAAGTAATTGATATGTTGCTCCAAACCACAGATTCCACGCTCACCTTTTTATTACCAAGGGAAGACGACAAAACGATTAACGTTGTTTCCCGCGAGGTAGTAGCCTTGAACCAAAGAAAAACTGCACGGGTAAATTCTATTTTGGGTTATATAGAAAACACAAAAGCCTGTAGGAGCGTCCAATTGGTATCTTATTTTGGGGAAACCAACGCCACAAAATGTGGGATTTGTTCCGTTTGTAAACAAGGGGCGTCCAAATTATCAAATATTGAAATTCGGGAAATGGCAAACCAACTCCTCGCTTTATTGGAAGAGCGGGATATGGACTCGCGTGAAATTTCGGAAAGGGTTAATTATGCCGAGGACAATGTGGTAAAAGTGCTCAAACTTTTGGCAGACGCCGGAAAGATAGGGCTAACACCAAAGAACCAATATTATTTAAACTAATATAGATGTCAAGAAATTTAAGGATTGTATTTATGGGAACCCCCGATTTTGCCGTAGGGATCTTGGACAAAATGGTCACCTCGGGGAAAAATATTGTTGGGGTGATCACCGCCCCCGACCGTCCGGCAGGGCGAGGCCGAAAACTTATGGCCTCTGCAGTGAAGGAATATGCACTTTCAAAAAACCTGAACGTCCTACAACCTACTAATTTAAAGGATCCTTCTTTTCTCCAGGAACTAAAATCGTTGGATGCCAATCTGCAGGTGGTAGTGGCGTTTAGAATGTTGCCAAAAGTTGTTTGGGAAATGCCTGAGTTCGGCACATTTAATCTCCACGCTTCCCTTCTGCCCCAATACAGAGGGGCGGCTCCCATAAACTGGGCCATTATAAATAGGGAGGAAAAAACAGGGGTAACCACTTTTTTTATTGATGAAGAAATTGATACAGGGGCGGTCATCGCCAACAAGGAAATTGAAATAGACAACGGTGAAACCGCCGGAAGCCTTCACGACAAGTTAATGACCCTTGGTGCTGAGCTCGTTTTGGAGACGTTATCGATGATCGAGCAGGGAACCGCAGCGCCAAAGCCCCAGTCACAGAATGACAAATTAAAAACCGCCCCAAAGCTTACCGCTGAAAACACCCGAATTGATTGGACGAAAAGCGGTAGGGAAATAGAGGCGTTTATTCGGGGACTTTCGCCATATCCTGTGGCCTGGACCATGTTGCACAACGGCACTGAAAGTTTAAAGTTGAAAATTTATATGGCTCACTTTCAAAAGTCGGCACCCGACCTGGAAATTGGAACACTGAAAGTTTTGAGAAAAGAATTATGGGTTGCTTGTACTGACGGTTATCTTATCCTTGATGAGATTCAACTGCCCGGAAAACGCAAAATGGATGTTCAGTCGCTTCTAAATGGATATACCGTGGAGATGGATGCGAGGGTATCATAAAGCCTTGTCAGCACTGATTTTTGAAAAAATCCAGTAAAAAAGGCTTAGCTTATTAACAATTAGACAAAGTTATCAACAAAATCCTCGATTTCAGCCGTCCTTTCTTGGTTGCACCAATAATCCTTTTAAATTTGTAGAGCAATTAATCGAAGTTTAACCAACAATTTAACTTAAAAGAATT
>CAZMDY010000080.1:0-8926 GCA_964565295.1 uncultured Aequorivita sp.
TTCCCGTGGCATTTCAGAAAAAACGGCAAATTCCATATTGATAAAAGTAAACCAAATCGGCACATTGACCGAAACAATTGCGGCGGTAAACATGGCGCACAATGCAGGCTATACTTCTGTAATGAGCCACAGAAGTGGGGAAACGGAGGACAACACAATAGCCGATTTGGCTGTGGCATTAAATTGTGGGCAAATTAAAACCGGATCGGCTTCCCGCAGTGATAGAATGGCTAAGTACAATCAGCTGCTTCGCATTGAGGAGCAATTGGGCGATGTGGCTTTTTTTCCGCAGCGGAATGCTTTTAAAATTTAAATCGTTTTGGAAATATTTCAGGCAACAATTCAGTGAAGATTGCTTTGAAGTTATAAGAAATATTCATTAATATTTTTAAGTATTTTTTAACCTAAGATAAGGCATATACGTTAAAATAATCGCTTAGGATTTTGTAATTTAGCGATTCTTAATTAATTTAAAAATAAACACTATTTTATGGCAAAGATTGCAACCCTCGAACTGGACGGTAAAAGATATGAGCTGCCTGTTGTAGAAGGCACCGAGAATGAATTGGGCATAGACATAAAAAACCTTCGAAGTGCTACCCAAGGAATTGTTACTTTGGATCCAGGATATAAGAACACCGGAGCGTGCGAGAGTGCGATTACTTTCTTGGATGGAGAAAAAGGGGTGCTCCGCTACAGAGGATATGCCATAGAGGACCTTGCTGAAAAAGCGAATTTTCTTGAAGTTTGCTACTTGCTTATTTTTGGCGAATTGCCAACAGATGTACAGCTTCTCAAATTCCATGCAGATATACGGGCCCAATCCCAAGTGGATGAGGATGTAAAAAAGATATTGGATGGTTTTCCAAAATCTGCACATCCAATGGGGGTCCTGTCTTCATTGACCTCCGCATTGGTCGCATTCAATCCTTCTTCTGTCAATGTTGATAGCGAAGAGGATATGTATAGAGCCATTGTAAAAATCCTTGCTAAGTTCCCGGTTTTAGCGGCCTGGACTTACAGAAAACGTATGGGACTTCCATTAGATTACGGCGGGGATACCTTGGGTTATGTGGAAAACTTTCTGAAAATGATGTTTAGAAAACCAAACGGGGAATACAAAACAAATGAGATTGTTCTTCAAGCTTTGGACAAATTATTGATTCTTCATGCAGATCATGAGCAGAACTGTTCCACCTCCACGGTTCGGATGGTTGGGTCTTCACATGCTGGTCTGTTTATTTCGATTTCCGCTGGAATCGCTGCTTTGTGGGGGCCTCTCCACGGTGGTGCCAACCAGGCCGTAATCGAAATGTTGGAGGCCATTCAAGCAGATGGGGGCGACACGAAAAAATATATGGCCAAGGCCAAGGACAAGAATGACCCGTTCCGTTTGATGGGTTTCGGGCATAGAGTCTATAAAAATTTCGATCCTCGCGCAAGATTGATAAAAAAAGCTGCAGATGATGTATTGGACAGCTTGGGAATAGATGACGATGTGTTGGGAATTGCAAAAGCATTGGAAAAAGAAGCTCTGGAAGACCCTTATTTTGTAGAACGAAAACTGTACCCTAACGTCGACTTTTATTCTGGAATCATTTATCGCGCTTTGGGCATTCCTGTGGAAATGTTTACCCCCATGTTTGCCTTGGGCCGTTTGCCGGGCTGGATTGCCCAGTGGAGGGAAATGCGCTTAAACAAAGAGCCAATTGGTCGGCCACGTCAGATTTATGTTGGAAAGACCCAGCGGGAATTCATTCCAGTGGAGAAACGATAACAACAATAATTTAATATATTTGGAAGCACTTCAGTTATGGGGTGCTTTCTTACATTTGCACTATGATCAAACTCAATATCAATGATGAAATTTCCCGTTTAAGAGCCGTAATTCTTGGCAGAGCGGATAGTACAGGGCCTGTGCCCAGATTGGAAGACGCCTACGACCCCAAATCAGCGGAGCATATTAAAGCGGGAACCTATCCCAAAGATGCCGACATGGTAAAGGAAATGGATGCAGTGGCAAAAGTTTTGGAAAAGTATGATGTAAAGGTTTATCGTCCCGAACCGATTGAGGATTATAATCAAATTTTTACCAGAGACATAGCTTTTGTTATAGAAGATAAATTCATTAAAGCAAATATCCTTGAGGATCGAAGCAAGGAAATTGAGGCCATCCATTCGGTTATGGAGGAAATAGACCCTTCAAAGATCATTGAATTTCCCGAAAATGCACAAATTGAAGGGGGCGATGTAATGCCTTGGGGAGAATATATTTTTGTCGGAACGTATTATGCCGAAGATTATTCCAACTACATTACTGCCCGCACCAATATGAACGGGGTTCGACATCTTCAGAAAGTTTTCCCCCATAAAAAAGTAAAATCTTTTAGTCTTCGCAAGAGCAACACAGTGGCCGATGAAAACGCCCTCCATCTCGACTGCTGTTTTCAACCGTTGGGAAGAGGAAAAGCCATTATCCACAAAGAAGGTTTTTTGATAGAAGAAGAATATAACTGGCTTATCGATTTCTTTGGAGAAAACAATTGTTTCCACATCAGTAAACGTGAAATGTATGATATGAACAGTAATGTGTTCTCAATTTCGCCCGATGTGGTCATCTCAGAAAAAAACTTTACCCGCCTCAATAAATGGCTTCGCGAAGAAGGATTTACCGTGGAAGAGGTTCCTTATTCTGAAATAGGAAAACAAGAGGGGCTTCTCCGGTGCAGCACCCTGCCTTTAAAAAGAGATTAGGGTGTTTGTCGAGGGCATAATCGTAATAGCGACCTCGCTCTAACCCGTGGTTAGAAAAGCGGGTTGCGATTGTGCCTTTGGCCAACGGATACTCAATAAAGTCTAACATCTCTGATGATTTCCTTCGCCCATAGTGGATTTGGAATGGCAATTAAAGTGGAAATAATTATCTTCACTTTGAAGAAAGATTATTTCTCTTTTGTCTAATTTCACAAAACCTTTTCGGGTTTTTGGGTAATATCTATAAATTGTTTTCGCCCGAGCCGAGAAGGTGAAAACACTTTCTGAAATTTCATGGAATTGTGGTATTTTATTTATGGGACAGGATCACAATAGATGGTTAAGCAATAATTTTTATGGTAAAGAAAATAGAACAGATATTCCCTTCATCTCAAACTTTTCTTCAATGTAATTTACAACTCAATATTCTTCAAGTGAAAAATTTCTAAAAAATCCGATCCAATTTCGTAGTTGCGACCAATATAAAGGATTCCATAAACGGAAAACACGGAGCATGGTGATTCCCAATAAATCGGGGCAGTTTACACTTTTATTTAAGCAGTATTTCTTAGTTGGTTTTGCGATCGAAATTTTTTGGGATTCCTTATTTAACATAAAATCCGTTTCCCCTTTCACAAAAATTCACTAAACTTGGCATGCCAAAAATTTAACATTTTGACCAGAACTATTTCTATCTCTTTTTTGATGCTGTTTTTCACAGCTTTTTCACCTATTATCGGCCAACAAAAAAACCTAACCTTAAAAGAAATTTGGGGTGGCGGATTCAGAACCCAAGGGTTGGATGTGTTGCGATCGCTAAACAATGGAAAGGAATATGCCGTCCTTAATTATGATCGGACGAACGGCAACTCAACCGTCGACGTATATGCCTATATCGACGGAAAAAAAGTGCGGACCCTATTGAACAGTGCGGATTTGCCAGGGATAAATTATATTATATCCTACGAATTTAATGAGGACGAGTCCAAAATACTTTTCTCAACAGAATTACAAAGAGTCTACCGGCGATCTTCATTAGGCACGTATTATGTTTTCGATGTAAAGACGAAGAATTTCAGTCTTGTTTCAAACAACAAAATCCAAGAGCCCACTTTTAGTAATGATGGAGAGAAAATAGCCTATGGCTTTGAAAACAATTTGTACATCAAAGATTTAAGTTCCGGGAGCACTGAACAGATTACGTACGACGGAAGAAAGAACCATATCATAAACGGGATTACGGATTGGGTCTATGAAGAGGAATTTGCCTTTGTACGCGCGTTTGAATGGAGCAAAAATGGCGATAAACTTGCCTATTTGAAATTTGACGAAACCGAGGTCCCCGAATACACTATGGATGTTTACGGAAATGGCCTATATCCTAATGCTGATACTTTTAAATATCCTAAGGCAGGAGAAAACAATTCTGAGGTATCATTGGAGATTTACGACTTGGAAAATGGGAAAACTGAAACGGTCGATCTTTCGGGGTTCAATAATTATTATATTCCAAGATTGCTGTGGACGCAAAATGAAGATTTATTGAGTGTACAACTTACCAATCGCCATCAAAATGAATTGGATTTGGTTTTTGTCGATGTTTCCAACAATACTTCAAAATTAATATTGAAAGAGAAGGATGCCGCCTATGTCGATGTTACCGATAATATCACTTACCTAAAGAATAACAGTTTTTTCTGGACCAGTGAAAGGGATGGATGGAACCATATTTATCAATATGATCGCAATGGAAAACTTTTGGCCCAGGTAACCAAAGGCCCGTGGGAAGTCACTTCTTTTTATGGTTTTGATGAAAATACTGGTCGTGTTTATTACCAAAGTACTGAAAGAGGAAGCGTGAACCGTGATGTATATTCCATATTGCCATCCGGAAAGAACAAAGTTCGGTTGACTCAGAAACTGGGCACAAACGCTGCAGATTTTAGCGGGGACTACACCTATTTCATTGGGTATTATTCAAATGTGGACACGCCTTATGTTTACACGCTCCATGAAGCCCGAACTGGAAAAGTACTCCGAGAGATAAAGAACAACAACGATTTGAAGAGCCGATTGGCTTCATATAAAATCTCCCCCAAGGAAATTTCCACTTTGAATATCAATGGGGAAGAATTGAATATGTACATGATCAAGCCGCTGGATTTTGACGAATCCCAGAAATACCCACTGTTTCTATATCAATATTCTGGTCCAGGTTCGCAGAATGTGTCCAACAGTTGGATGGGAACCAATGACTACTGGCATCAAATGTTAGCGAACGAACACAACATAATTGTTGTTTGTGTTGACGGCCGTGGAACGGGGTACAAAGGCAGGGATTTCAAAAAGATGACCCAAATGGAATTGGGCAAATATGAAGTGGAAGATCAAATTGCCACTGCCAAAAAGCTAAGTGAATTGCCATATATTGATGGTTCGCGAACTGGAATTTGGGGCTGGAGCTATGGCGGGTTTATGTCTGCCAACGCATTGTTCCAAGCGCCTGAAACTTTTGAAATGGCTATTGCCGTCGCCCCGGTTACAAGTTGGAGATTTTATGACACCGTGTACACCGAGCGGTTTATGCATACTCCCCAGGAAAATCCTTCGGGATATGACGAAAATTCACCACTTTCGCATGTTGAAGGGTTAAAGGGCGATTTTTTGTTGGTCCACGGCAGTGCAGATGACAATGTCCATGTACAGAACACCATGCGATTGGCAGAAGCTTTGATCCAGGCCAACAAACAATTTGACTGGCGAATCTATCCCGACAAAGATCACGGAATTTATGGAGGGAACACCCGCCTACATTTATACAGCTTAATGACCGAATTTATTAAAAATAAACTATAAAATCCATAAAAGACTATGAGCCAAGAAAACGATCCACAATTAGAATCCCATCTCGCCAAATTAGGTGTTGATAACAAAATGGTAATAGGGCATCCCGCCGGCTTGCTCGTACTGTTTTTCACCGAAATGTGGGAGCGCTTCAGTTATTACGGAATGCGAGCGTTGTTGACCCTGTTTCTGGTCAGTTCCTTGGCTGATGGTGGATGGGAATGGACCCGCGCAGATGCCATGAGCTTATATGGTTGGTACACTGGATTCGTATATCTAACTCCTATTCTCGGGGGAATCATTGCCGATAGACTTACAGGCTTTAGAAAGGCAATTATTATCGGCGCGGTCATGATGACTCTTGGCCACGCGTCTATGGCACTCGAGATTTTTGACAAAAACTTCTTCTTTATCGGATTGGCACTTTTGATTCTCGGTAATGGGATGTTCAAACCAAATATCTCCTCTATGGTAGGTCAGCTTTATCCTGACAACAGTGCCAAAAAGGATTCGGGCTATACTATCTTCTATATGGGAATAAATGCCGGAGCTTTCCTCGGAATGCTTTTGTGTGGATATATAGGCGAGAAAATAGGATGGCACTACGGATTCGGACTTGCGGGGGTTTTTATGTTTTTCGGGATGCTTCAGTTCTATTTTGCCAGAAACTATTTCGGGAGAATCGGTTTGGATCCAAAAATGTTGCAGACACATTATGACGAAGATTTGTTGAACGAAACGGAAGAGAGCAAAAAAGAAAAAGAAGCAGAGGAGGAGCTCAACAGATTGTCGCCTAAAGTGGTTCGCGATCGGCTTATTGTCATTTCTGTACTTATCTTTTTCAGTATTTTCTTCTGGCTCGCTTTTGAACAGGCAGGTGGATCAATGAGTATTTTTGCACTGGACTATACCCAGCGTGTTCTGGTGGGGAATGCCGCGTTGACTTTTAAATGGATTGATGCTATTTTAACTTTGTTTCCCCTTGTGATCGTTTCAGTGGTTCTGTACGGATTGGCAAAAAAGCTCTTTTCGTCCTATCCAGCTACCATTTTCTTTACCCTCCTTAGTTTTGCGATTATCTGGGTTCTTGGAATCTGGAAAATCCAAAGAGAATTTACTGCCCTTGAAACGGAAGTAGTGGCTTCCTGGTTCCAAATTCTGAATTCATTCTTTATTATAACCTTGGCGGCGGTGTTCAGTAAAATTTGGGAAAAAGTGTGGAATCCTTCCGGTCCCATCAAATTTGCCGTAGGGCTTTTCCTTCTCGGAATCGGCTTCGTTGTATTGGCTTATGGGAGTAAGGACATTCCACAAGGCGCGGCTACGGCATCGGTGAGTATGCTTTGGTTGATCGGGGCCTATTTCTTTCACACCACTGGGGAGTTGTGTCTGTCGCCCGTCGGACTTTCTTATGTAAGCAAGCTTTCTCCCAAAAAATTCGTGGGGTTGATCTTCGGATTGTGGTTCGCCTCTTCCGCTATTGCGAATATTGTAGGTTCCCAAATTGGAGGTTTGATCGATACAATTAGTGCAAAATATTCCATTTCCATTTTCTTTTTAATATTCGCAGTGTTACCCGGAATTGCAGGGGTTATTCTGTTATTGCTTTCGAAAAAATTAAAGAAAATGATGCACGGGATCCATTAGACCGCTTGGAACGCATCTTTTTTAAATCGATTGACGTTCTGCCAATTTCTTGGATAATGGACAAGCGCTGGTCCATAATGCCCAGGGCAACAATCTATAAGAATTACTAAATAATTAAAGTATTTAACTGATGAAGACAGATATTGAAAATCTTTTTAAAGACACCGTGCTCGGGCATCCTGTTGGACTATTTATCCTTTTTTTTACCGAAATGTGGGAACGGTTTTCTTTCTATGGAATGCGTATCCTTTTGGTCTTGTTTCTTACGGCTCCGCTTTTAAGTGATAACCCAGGATGGGATTGGCCCCGGGAACACGCACTTTCATTGATCGGTACCTATGCGTCCCTTTTATACATCACACCCATTATTGGAGGTTGGATTGCCGACAAATTCACCGGCTATAGGATTGCAGTGGTGATTGGGTGTGTTATTATGACCTTGGGGCATGCTTCCATGGCGTTGGAGACAACCGCTTCTTTCTATTTGGGGTTGGCATTGTTAGTGATAGGAACAGGATTTTTTAAGCCGAATATTACCTCCATTATTTCTGAGATGTACCAAACCCGTGAATCAAAAAAAGACGGTGCCTACACCATTTTTTATATGGGCGTGAACGCTGGCGCTTTCTTTGGAATGATGCTATGTGGCTATTTGGCCGAAAATTATGGATGGCATTGGGGCTTTGGGTTAGCTGGTATCTTTATGCTTTTAGGGATGCTCCAGTTTATCTTGGCACATAAGATTTTTGGAAAAGTGGGAGGGAGGCCTTCTAAAATTCCGCAAGTGGTGGTAATACCTGAAGATGAAAATGCAAATGATCCCGAAGTGATCAACGAAGAAGTGGAAGCGGCTGTAAAACTCAATCCATTTACGCTTCTCGACAAAATATTGATCGTGCTGTCTTCCGTGGGCGGGTTGTTCTATCTTTTCAGCGATCCTGTAGAAACCATTGGGGGCACTGTTATCATTCCTTTTGAAATTGGAGGTATTTCTGGCTCCAACCTGATTGTTCTATTTGCTCTGGCTCTGTTTCTGGCGCTCCTTATTATGAGAATTGCACGCTATATGCCAATTGTGAGGGATCGGTTGATCGCTGTTACTGTGTTTGCGCTTTTGACGGTCTTCTTCTTCGCATTTTTTGAGCAATCTTTGGGATCCATGACTTTGTTTGCAAGTGATTATACAAATCGTGAACTCACCGGAAATTCTGCCATTATATTTAAAATAGTGGACGGTTTGCTTACCACAATCCCACTGATCATTATTACCTACGTTCTTATCCTGATCTTCAAAAAGACCTTTACCAAGATTGGAGCGTCCAATATAATGCTTGCGATAGCTTTTATTTTGATTTGGGCTTTGGTGGTCTACAGAATTTGGGACAAAGCAACCTCTGAAGAATTAACGGTTGACGCCACTTGGTTCGGGATTTTGAACTCCTTCTTTATCATAACTCTGGCACCACTTTTCTCCAAATGGTGGGAAAGTAAGTATAACCCCAGCGCAGCGATGAAATACGGTATTGGGTTGATATTACTGGGCCTTGGTTTTGCTATATTGGCTTATGGAGCCTCCGATATTCCATCGGGTGCAAAAACCGCTTCGGTTAGTATGGCATTTTTAATATTTGCCTATCTGTTCCACACCATGGGCGAATTGTGCCTTTCTCCTCTCGGACTT
>CAZMDY010000081.1:0-8921 GCA_964565295.1 uncultured Aequorivita sp.
CAGCGGCAGCGGTAAAACCGTTTTTATGAAATGCTTAGTGGGCCTTTTTAAACCAGAACAAGGCCGAATTTATTACGATGACAAAGCAATCCAGGAAATGGATGATGAACAACAGCGTGAACTTCGTGAAGAAATTGGGATGCTTTTTCAGGGAGGGGCACTTTTCGATTCTATGAATATAGAGGAAAACGTAATGTTTCCACTTCGAATGTTTGCCAAACAAAAAAAGAGCGAAATGCTCGACAGGGTAAACGAAGTGCTCAAACGAGTCGATTTGGAAAATGTCAATAAAAAGTTCCCTGCGGAAATATCCGGGGGAATGCAAAAAAGGGTCTCCATTGCCCGGGCTATCGTCAACAAACCAAAATATCTATTTTGTGATGAACCCAATTCAGGTCTTGATCCCAAGACCGCAACCTTGATCGACAATTTGATCCAAAGCATTACCCACGAAAACGACATCACCACAATAATCGTTTCCCATGACATGAATTCAGTTATGGAAATTGGAGAAAAAGTGGTTTTGCTGAAGGACGGAACGTTGGTGTGGCAAGGTTCCAACAAGGAAATTTTTAAAACAGATAATGAGGACGTAACCAATTTTGTCTATTCCTCAGATCTTTTCAAAAAAATACGGGAAGTTCAGAACAAAGAAAATTAATCGCTTTTTATAAATATTTTTTTCCAAATTTGTCGTCCACTTCTTTTAAAAGAGCTTTAATTTCCTGCTCTTTGGCTTGGGGAAAAACCATCAGGACATCTTCCTTGTCAACGACGATATAATCCTCAATATCGTGTAGGACCACGAGTTTTTTTGTGGTGGTGAATATCATATTGTTTTGCGCATCCTTCTGAAGCGAATCTGCATTTACAATTGCATTGTTATGTTCATCCTTGGGAAGTTTATTGTACAAAGCGCCCCAAGTTCCAAGGTCATTCCAATCAAAAGCAGCCTTCTTTACATATACATTATCCGCTTGCTCCAAAATTCCATAATCTATCGAAACATTTTGAGCCTTCGGATAATTTTCCTTTATGAATTTCATTTCTTCAGGTGTGTTCAGAACCTCGGAACCTCGTGAAAATAAATGTTTCATTTCAGGCAAATATTTTTCAAATGCCCTCACTATTGTTTCTACACTCCAAACAAAAATCCCAGCGTTCCACATAAAATTCCCACTTTCAAGAAAGGTTTTTGCAGTTTTATAATCCGGCTTTTCACGAAATTGAATTACATTTTTTATTTCAGAAATATCGTTTTTATCACTTTCAATATATCCATAGCCAGTATTTGGAAAAGTAGGTTCAATTCCAAGAGTGAGCAGTTGATTTTGATCCTGTGCTGCTTCAAAACATTTGCGAACATCGGCAACAAAAGCGTTTTCATCTTCAATCCAATGGTCGCTAGGCGCAACGAGCATCAATGCATTGGGATTGGTCTTTTGTATCTTAAGTGCCGAAAGTAATATACAAGGTGCTGTATTTCGCATTGCCGGTTCTAAGACGATTTGGTCTTTCGTTATTTCAGGCAATTGGCGAAGCGTTATATCAAGATAACGTTCGTTTGTAAGGATTAAAATGTTTTCTGAAGGGATAATTTTATTAAGGCGCGAAAACGTCTTTTGCAACAAGGTCTGGCCTGTTCCTAACATATCGTGGAATTGTTTGGGAAAATCTCGCCTGCTCACGGGCCAAAAACGGGTTCCTATCCCGCCGGCCATTAATACTGCGTAATAATTCTTGTTCATATTGAGTTTTTAATTTAACAAAAAGACCATCTCCAAATACTTCAGCTTAATCAGTCTATTTTTCCAAAAGTTCCACCTCTGCATTCGGATTGAAAAGATATGTTTTTCCAGTTTTGATCTCTACACATTCAAACCGTTTGACCCTCTGGCTTCCACGTTTGAATATCCGCCCATTGTACAGCCTGAAATGGGCTCCAAAAGGCAACTCAAAGATATAGTTTTTGCCGTTCTTTGGATCGAACTGTTTTAGGGCCAGGGAAAGTTTGGTATCCGTATCACTGGAGGCTTTGGGATTTCGAAAATGGCGTGCCAAGAGAGGCAATAATTGGGCAGGAAATACTTCAGGACGCAAAAAAGGAAGCATCAATTCCTGAAAGGTCCGCTTCCACTCCAATCCGTGCGGCTTAATGGAAGTGCCATACCTTCTAAATGCTTCCAAATGGGCAATTTCATGGATCAGCGTAATCAAAAAGCGATAGATGTTCAAAGTCCCATTGACCGTAATTTGATGTTGTCCATTTGGCATTTTTCGGTAGTCGCCGTGGCGGGTTACGCGCTCATTGACGATTTTAAGATAGATATTATTCGATTTAATCAACTCAAAAACCGGAACAACGGCTGGTTCGGGAATATATTTTTCAAGGATTTCGATCATAATTGGCTTGCAGTTATTCAGAATTTAAATCCGGATCAAAAATACCGAGAGTAAACAAGATTTCCTTTTAAAAACCCTTTTAAAAACAAAAAATACAGTGAGAAACAAGGATTTCTTTTCATACTCATTTATAGTACAGAAACTTAAAAGAATTAGGCCAAATCCTTTCAAAAATACTTTGCCACTATATATTTTCAATTTAAATTTGCCTCCAATTTATATCCAATCTAAATAAAAATAACAATCAATGAAACTATTCTCCTTCCTCTTCGTGGTTTTTTCTCTAAGTATAATAAATGCACAAGAGGTTTCCGATTTAACAGGCAAGGTTACCGACGAAACCAATAATCCTATACCTTTCGCCAATATCTATATAACAGATTTGAATAAAGGCACTTCCGCTGATGAGCACGGTGTCTTCACCCTAACCAACGTGCCTTATGGGGACTGGGTTTTGAATGTCAGTGCGATTGGGTACAAATCTTCTTCCCTCAGCATACCTGTAAACGTCCCTATCCTGTCCGATATCAATTTTCAACTTGTCTATGACAATGAATTAGAGCAAGTCGAAGTGTTCGGGAATAGAAACGACAGACCGGACAAAATAGAATCCCTCACGCGTTTACCATTGAAACCCTATGAACAGATCCAGAGCATATCGGTGATTTCTGGGAAACTGCTTGAGGACCAAGGCGCGCTAACCATTTCCGAAGCTACTAAAAACGTACCTGGTGTTTATACTTTTGCCACCTACGGCAACAAACGCGAAAGTATGTCGTCACGTGGATTTCGGGGAATCCCAATTCTGAAGAACGGGGTGCGCATCCATTCCGACTTCCGAGGTGTCGGTGTTTTGACCGATATGCAGGGAGTTGACAACATTCAAGTCCTGAAGGGCGCAGCTTCCATTACGCAAGGTGTGGCAACCGATCTGGGAAGTCCGGGCGGGGTGATAAATATTGTCACAAAAACTCCAAAATACACCCATGGCGGGAGTATAAGCTTGCGCGGCGGAAGTTATGGGGATATTCGACCAACATTTGATGTATATGGACCGTTGAATAAATCGAAGAACATAGCTTTTCGATTAAATGGCTCGTTGGAAAGAGCGGACAGCTATAGAGCTTTGGTCAATAAGGAAAGTTTTTATTTCAATCCTTCCTTTCAATGGTTGATTGATGACAAGACTAAAATAACCTTGGAAATGGACCACTATTACGATTCCAGAACTCCGGATTTGGGTACTGTCAATCTCGATGAAAATGATACCAACGCAATCTACGATTTGCCGCATTCCCAATTTCTCGGATTTAAAAATGACCGTTCGATCACCAAAAACACAACGTATGCAATCCGGATGGATCGGGAACTCAATGAAAAACTAATCTTAAAAGGCGCTTTTTATAGCTCCACATTAAACTTGGATGACAAAGGTGCAAGTTTGGGAAAGGCCATCGAAACAAATGATATTACGCAATATAATGTTCGCCAACGTGCTTATTCAACTTCCACACGGGATGACAAAAACAGCGTACTCCAATTTGATTTGATTGGCGACAATGTTTTTACAGGTTCCATCAAACACACATTTCAAGTTGGATTTGATTACCGATCGAACAGTTTCAGTACTAACAGCCGGGCGGCGGGAGTGGTTGACACTATCAATGTCTTTCAAAGCATCAACAACAACTTACCAGAGGTTGTGTTGGGCGACGCCAGCACCAATAGCGGCAAGACCCATTCCATCGGCTTTGTGGCGCAGGATGTTATTTCTTGGAACTCCTGGTTAAAAACGTTCTTGGGAGCGCGGTTCAGCACAACTGAAACCTTAGCCGATGTGGAAAACACACGGAGCGATGCTTTCAATCCTTTAGGAGGGATAATTATTTCGCCCATTTCCAGTATTAATCTTTTTGCTTCCTACACCAATAGTTCTTACCCGCGGACCGCTTCCAGATTAGGTCAAAACGGAGAAGAACTCGGAAATGAACGATATGATCAATTTGAAACAGGAATGAAAACCACTTGGCTCAATGATAGATTACGTTTCAACTTGACCTATTTCAAAATAAACAATAAAAACATCAATCTTCCGGTCTATGATGAAACTTGGTCCAATATCCTGTATTATGCACAAGGCGGAAACGACCAACGCCAAGGAATTGAATTGGAATTGACTGGACGGCCTTTCGAAAATCTGGAACTTATCGCCGGATATTCCTATATCGATGCCCAGTATAAAGAACACACCTCTTATGTTTACGGTTCTGCTCCTTTAAATACGCCAAAACATACATTCAATGCGTATGCAAATTATTCTTTCAGAAGTTTGCTGCCGGGACTTTCGATCGGGGCGGGAGCTTATTATACTGGAGAACGTCCCATTAATGATTGGTCTTCCGGGCCAGTGACCCATCAGGGAATTGTTCCCAACCAGAAGCCTTTTAATGTAGATGCATACACGTTGGTGAACTTTCAGGCGGGATATCGATTTAATAAAAATTGGAGCGTACAGGTCTTGATGAATAATGTATTCGATACAATCGGTTACAACGCATACAGAACAAGTTATATAAACCAGACCGACCCGCGAAGTTTTGCAGGCGTTTTGCGCTATACTTTTTAATTTATAAGTTGAATTATTATTAAAACGAATATAGAAGCGCGACGAAAGAAGCGCGCTTCTATATTCACATATTTATTAAGGAGTTGTACTGGAAACCTGAAGTATTTTCCCATTATGGAACTTATTCCCCGTAAGGGAAAAATCCATTATGTATTTGGCCATTTCTTTGGGTGAAATTGGTGCTTTTACCCCTGGGAATGCCGCCTCCAACATTTCGGTCTGAACAGAACCAAGTGCCAAAGAATTGAATGAAGGGCCAGTAGTTTTATATTCTTCAGCCAACAGTTCTGTCAAAATATTTAAGGCTCCTTTGCTACTACTATAAGCACTTAGGCCAGGAAATTTCACACTTCCTTGAACTCCGCCCATACTGCTTATGTTCACTACATGGCCGTTTCTTTCCATAAATGGTAAAACCGTTCGGATCAAATTTGCCGGTCCAAGCACATTAACATCATAACACTGCTTAAATTCCTGTGGATTGAGTTTAGAAAAAGGTTTTGAAACCAGAAAACCGGCATTGTTTATCAACACATCGACTTTCTTTATTCTTGTTTGAAGGTATCCGTTCAGTTTAACGATTTCGGATCCATTGGAAATATCAAATTCTATTGCGGCAACGTTATCCAATTCCAACCTTGAAATTGGCCCCGGGTTTCTGGAAAGCGCAAGGACTTTGTGGCCTGCTTCCGAGAACAATTTGACCATCTCAAAACCAATGCCTCGCGAGGTTCCAGTTATGATTATGTTTTTCATTTTATCATATAATGTTAAGAAAAATAAACGGCAAAAAAGTATGTTCTAACCGACTAAAATTCTTAGGTTGGCAAGAGACAACAGTTTTTTATGAGTCCGTAAAAAGCCCTCTGTAATTTTATACGAACATTGTTACAGGACTTTCAATATATTGCCGCAATGTTTGAAGGAATTTAGCTCCCGTAGCACCATCAACCGTTCTATGATCGCATGCCAACGTTACCTTCATCGTGTTTCCTATGGCAAGTTGTCCATTTTTGACTACCGGCTTTTGAACAATGGCCCCGACCGATAAAATCGCGGAGTTTGGTTGGTTTATAATGGATGTAAATTCATCTATCCCGAACATCCCCAGGTTTGATACTGTGAAAGTGCTTCCCTCCATTTCCTGAGGCGTAATTTTCTTGGTACGTGCTTTTTCAGCCAATTCCCTCACTTGTGCGCCAATTTGTGAGAATGACATTTGATCTGCAAATTTGAGCACCGGCACGAGCAATCCTTCATCGACTGCAACCGCCACTCCTATGTGGATATGCTTTGCGATTTTGGTAACCTCTGGAGTCCATTGGCTATTTACCTGAGGATGTTTTCGAATTGCCATGGCACAGGCTTTTATGATCATATCGTTAAATGATATTTTTATGTCGGGATTGGAGTTGATCGCCGTGCGGGAAGCAATGGCGGCATCCATATCCAGTTCGATTGTCAGGTAGAATTCTGGAGCAGTGAATTTTGACTCTCCCAAACGTCTGGCAATGGTTTTGCGCATCTGGGAATTTTTCACTTCTTCAAAACTTTCTGTTCCCACAGGAATATAAGCCTGCCCTCCAGCGGTTGGCTGGAAGTTTTCTACATCTGCTTTTACAATTCTTCCGTTTTCAGCGCTGCCTTGTACCAAACCGAGATCAATCCCTTTGTCGGCTGCAATCCTTCTGGCCAGTGGAGAAGCAAAAATCCGTCGATCACCTGATGTTTTGGCTATTTGGTTTTGAGAGGAATGCACTTCAGTTTTAGCAGTTTCCTTTCGAGACTTGTTTTCACCTTCCTTGCCAGTATCTTCGGAAGGTTTTTCTTGTTTTGCGGAAGCTTTTCCTTTCTTGAGATTTTCCAAAACCCCAGAAACATCCGTCCCTTCAGGGCCAATGATGGCCAGAACAGAATCGACCGTTGCGGTTTTTCCCTCTTCAATTCCTATTTTCAATAAAGTTCCGGAGTAAAACGATTCAAATTCCATGGTAGCCTTATCGGTTTCGATCTCAGCAAGAATATCGCCTTCCTCTATCTTATCGCCTTCTTTTTTCAACCAAGATGCAACAGTGCCCTCCGTCATTGTATCGCTTAAACGAGGCATGGTTATTATTTCTATACCTTCCGGTAATTCAGAATCCTCTGAACCGCTGGAATCCTCTTTTTGTTCATCTTTGGTATCTTCAGATCCGTCGTCTGTTTTTTCTTTATCCTGTTTCTTATCCGTTTGGGTATCCTTACTTTCTGAAGTTGACTTTTTGTCGGATTTATTTCCATCCAACAGTTCTGAAATATCCTCGTCTTTATCGCCAATGATCGCCAAAAGCGAATCAACTTCGGCGGTTTCACCTTCCTGTATTCCAATATGGAGCAATGTTCCTTCGTAAAAGGATTCAAATTCCATTGTGGCTTTATCGGTTTCGATTTCGGCCAAAATATCACCTTCTGAAACGGATTCGCCGACTTTTTTAAGCCAAGTGGCCACTGTTCCTTCTTCCATGGTATCGCTTAAACGCGGCATTTTTATTACTTCAGCCATAATCCTATAATTTATGTTTTATAAACGGATAATCTTCCTGTTCATATACAGAATCGTACATTACGTTTTTCTCTGGATAAGGAGAATCTTCTGCGAATTTTTCACATTCGGCTACCAGGTCCTTTACTTTTTGATCAATCGCCGCAATCTCTTCTTCTGTGGCCCATTTGTTTTCATAAATCTGATGGAGCACATAGGTAATGGGATCTTTTTCCTGCTTTTTGGCAACTTCTTCCTTGGTCCGATACTGTTGGGCATCGCTCATGGAATGTCCTCTATAACGATAGGTCCTCAGTTCCAAAAAGGTGGGGCCATCTCCGCGTCGGGCTCTTTTTATTGCTTCATCCATTTCCTTGGCCACCACTTCCGGTTTCATTCCATCTACGGGTTTGCAGGGCATTTCATAACCGAGTCCGAGTTTCCAAATATCAGTATGGTTGGCGGTCCGGGCGACGGAAGTTCCCATTGCATATCCGTTATTTTCACAACAGAAAACTACTGGTAATTTCCAGAGCATTGCAAGGTTAAAAGCTTCGTGCAAGGCGCCTTGTCTAACCGCGCCGTCACCCATATAGGTGAGCGTCACTGAATCTCTTTCAAAATATTTATCGGCAAATGCAATTCCCGCACCCAACGGAATCTGTCCGCCAACAATCCCGTGTCCACCGTAAAACCGATGTTCCTTTGAGAAAATATGCATAGATCCGCCAAGTCCTTGGGAGGTTCCTGTGGCCTTTCCGTAAAGTTCGGCCATTACCCTTTTGGGGTCCACGCCCATTCCGATTGGTTGAACGTGATTTCGATATGCTGTTATCATGCGGTCTTTGGAAAGATCCATAGCGTGAAGGGCACCGGCCAAGACTGCTTCCTGCCCATTATATAGGTGCAGAAATCCCCGCACTTTTTGATTGATATACACTTGCGCCAACTTGTCTTCAAACTTGCGCCAAAAGAGCATGTTTTCATACCAATCCAGATATGTTTTTTTTGTTATTTTCTTCATTTATTGACTATAAGGTTTCCCTGGGGAAATTTATTAAACGGATAACAAAAGTACCACTTTATACGATGAAATGACGAATACGAAAATACAAATTCCATTTAAAGACAAAAATTCCAAAAACCCGTTTAAAATTTCAAAGAGCTGAAATTTGGATAGGAACCTTGATCTCTGGATTGATATTTAAGAAATTGGTTCCCGGTTAAAGATATTTAGCATCAAACCCTAATGGGAGCAAGTCTTTTACGGAATCGACTTTTACAATTTTCCCTGTCTCGCCCATAAAGTAGATGGCTATGGGTGATTTTTGCTTTTGTTCATATTCGCTAAGCGATTGGCGGCAGGCACCA
>CAZMDY010000082.1:0-8776 GCA_964565295.1 uncultured Aequorivita sp.
ATTGAGCGCATGGTTAAGGAACGGCAGATTACTATTTACATTACGGCATTAGTGTTGGTTATAGTGAGCATTATCGGAATTTACAACATCAAGATTTCCGGAAGTCTTATTGAAGATATGCCCAAAAATACTGGCTTTTTTGATGACATCCGATTTTTTGAAAATGAATTTGAAGGAATCATGCCTGTAGAAATCTTAGTTGACACAAAAAGGGAAAGAGGGGTCATGCGACTTTCTACACTACGTCGGATTGACGAGTTACAAGAGGTTATCCATGAAATACCTGAATTTGCAAAACCCCTTTCTGTAGTGGAACTTGTAAAATATTCCAAACAGGCCTACTACAACGGAAACCCCGACTATTACCAACTTCCAAATAGCCAAGAACAGAGTTTTATTCTTTCTTATGCCAAAAGCAGCGGTGCCAACACGGATCTATTGAACAGTTATGTTGATCCCACCGGTCAGTTTGCGCGCATTACCAGTTTTATGAAGGACACAGAACCTGATCGGTTCAACAGGATCGAAGAAGATCTAAACAAAGCTGTCGAAAAGATTTTTCCCGAGGAACGTTATAATATTTCGGTTACAGGAAAAGCGTTGGTGTTTCAAAAAGGAACCCATTACTTGGTAAAGAATTTGTTCTTGTCCCTATCGTTGGCAATTTTGCTGATCGCAGTTTTTATGGCTTGGATGTTCCGAAGTTTTAAAATGATCCTCATTTCCTTGATCCCGAATATACTGCCACTAATTATAACTGCTGGGGTAATGGGGTTTGTTGGTGTTCCCATCAAACCTTCAACTATCTTGGTTTTCAGTGTAGCTTTTGGTATTACCGTGGATGATACCATCCATTTTTTGGCAAAATATCGTCAAGAACTCGTTGCAAATAAATGGAAAATCAAAAAATCGGTTTTTGCGGCCCTCCGCGAAACTGGTGTAAGTATGTTCTACACTTCCATTGTGTTGTTTTTTGGATTTTCTGTGTTTACCATTTCCAGTTTTGGAGGCACAGTCGCATTAGGTGCTTTGGTGTCTGTGACGCTTCTATTTGCCATGCTCTCGAATTTATTGCTTCTTCCAACTTTGCTCTTGTCATTGGAACGAAGAATTGCAAATAAGGAAACGATGCGAAAACCTTCTATGGAGATTTTAACAGACGTGGATCTTGATGAGAAGAACTTATAATGATGCTAGTAGAATCCACAGAATTGAACGGATTTACCAGTACTGTATGTACCGCCTAGAATCACCTATTTTTGCTTTTTTTGGATTTTTTTTAAAAGTATCTTTGTATACAAAACAAGATCAATGTTAAACAAAACTATAGACCAACTGTTAATTACGGAGCCAACCCATCATGATGTGACCGTTAGGGGCTGGGTTCGGGCTTTTAGAAGCAATCGTTTTATTGCCTTGAGCGATGGGTCCACTATCAAAACCCTTCAATGTGTTGTGGACTACAATAATTTTGCGGAAGAAATTCTTAAGGAAGTAACCATTGGTGCCGCAATTGAAGTTTCAGGGCTGTTGGTCGAGAGCCAAGGCCAAGGCCAGTCTGTAGAAATACAGGTTTCAAAATTGATAGTTTTAGGGGTGGCAAAGCCCGACGATGTTAAATTGACCATTCTCTCTCCTAAAAGACATTCATTCGAAACCCTCCGGGAACAGGCACATTTGCGGATCCGCACAAATACTTTTGGAGCAATAATGCGGACCCGTTCAAAACTCGCATTCGCAATCCATGAATATTTTAATAAAAATGGATTTTTTTACATGCATTCCCCTGTAATAACGGGAAGCGATGCTGAAGGGGCCGGTGAGATGTTTCGGGTTTCTACTTTGGATCCAAAAAATCCGCCGCTTGATGAAAATGGAGATGTAGATTTTAAAGAAGATTTCTTTGAAAAGGAAACCAATCTCACCGTTAGTGGACAGTTAGAAGCAGAAACCTATGCGATGGCTCTTGGAAAAGTCTATACCTTCGGGCCAACATTCAGAGCTGAAAATTCAAATACAAGTCGCCATTTAGCTGAATTTTGGATGATCGAGCCCGAAGTAGCGTTTAACGACCTTGATGCCAATATGGATTTGGCCGAAGATTTTATAAAATACATCATAAATTTCGCATTGGAAAATTGTGCCGAGGACTTAGATTTTCTGGAAAATCGATTGTTGGACGAAGAAAAAAACAAGCCCATAGACCAACGGAATGAATTGAAACTACGTGAAAAACTTAAATTTGTCTTGGACAATACCTTTAAACGCGTAAGTTATACCGAAGCCATAGAGATATTAAAACGATCAAAACCAAACCAAAAGAGAAAATTCAACTATATAATCGAAGAATGGGGCGCAGATCTTCAAAGTGAGCACGAACGATATTTGGTTGAAAAGCATTTTAAATCACCTGTGATCCTTTTTGATTACCCGGCAGATATCAAAGCGTTTTATATGCGCATGAATGATGATGGCAAAACAGTGCGCGCTATGGATGTTCTTTTTCCTGGAATTGGTGAAATAGTTGGCGGATCACAACGGGAGGAACGCTATGATGTGCTTCTTAACAAAATGAAAGCCATGGAAATCGACGAAAAAGAGTTATATTGGTACTTGGATCTACGTAAGTTTGGAACTGCGGTGCACAGCGGTTTCGGATTGGGTTTTGAGCGGCTGGTCCAGTTTGTTACCGGAATGGGAAATATCCGAGATGTAATCCCTTATCCGCGAACACCTGGGAATGCTGATTTTTAAATAAAAGGATATTTGGGGGTGGAAGGAGTGAGAAGTTGGTAACCGGTTGGTAAAAAGTTCAGGAAAATGGACGACGGATGACAGAGGAAATTGTAATCAAGACCCTTCGGACATCTGTCATAGCTAAAATAATTGGATTTTTTTAACTTTATGAAGCATTGATGACGATATGTTGAAGCAGCAATTAAATCTAAAATTATCACAGAAATTATCTCCACAACAAATACAGTTGATGAAGATGATCCAACTCCCTATCCAAGCTTTTGAGCAACGTATTTCTCAAGAATTAGAGGAAAATCCTGCTCTGGAAGGAGGAAAGGAAGAAAAGGAAGATTATGACAATGAATTCGAAAATGATGAATTTGACGATGATTTTGATGAGGGCAATGAAAGGATTGAAACAGATATCAATGTTGACGAATACTTAAGTGACGACGAGGTTCCAAGCTATAAACTTTCGGCCAATAACTATAGTGCTGATGATGAGGATCGACAAATGCCTTATGCCTCCGGCACTTCCTTCAATCAATATTTACTTCAGCAGCTTAATACTTATCGTTTTGATGAGGAAGAAAATGAAATAGCAAAATTCTTGGTCGGAAGCATCGATGAAAGCGGCTATATTAGAAGGGAAATAGAAGATATTGTTGACGATCTGGCTTTTACCCAAAATGTTTATACTACTGAAGATAAAGTCGAAAAAGTACTTGCCATAGTGCAAGAATTAGATCCTGCCGGCGTGGCGGCGCGCGATCTTCAGGAATGTCTATTGCTTCAGTTGGAGCGCAAAGATCCCTCGCCCGCTGTTAAATTGGCAATCTCAATTATTGAAACGTCATTTGAGCAATTCAGTAAAAAACATTATAAAAAACTCATCCAGAAATTGGACATTACTGAAGATCAGCTTCGCAATGCCATTCGGGAAATTGAGGGATTAAATCCTAAGCCCGGTGGGACCTACTCAGGAAACAATCAGATTGTGGAGCATGTAGTTCCAGATTTTGCGATTAAGATAGTCGATGGCGAACTGGAACTTACTCTGAACGGACGCAACGCCCCTGAACTTCATGTTTCCCATGACTATACCAATATGCTCAAGGGATATAGGGAGTCTAAAGAAAAATCAAAAAAACAGAAGGAAGCAGTGATGTTCATAAAGCAAAAACTGGATGCAGCAAAATGGTTTATTGATGCCATAAAGCAACGACAACAGACTCTTTTTGTTACCATGAATGCAATAATGCACCACCAAGAAGAGTACTTTTTGACAGGTGATGAACGCAAATTGAAGCCAATGATCTTAAAAGATATTGCCGACAAAATCAATATGGATGTTTCTACGGTTTCCCGCGTGGCAAACAGTAAATATGTTGACACTCCTTACGGCACAAAATTGATCAAGGAGTTTTTTAGTGAATCGATGAAAAATGAACAGGGCGAGGACGTATCTACACGTGAAATAAAGAAAATCCTCCAGATGACCATCGCCGAAGAGAACAAGCGAAAGCCGCTGACAGATGACAGACTGGCCAAAATATTGCTTGAAAAAGGTTACCCAATAGCTCGTAGGACCATTGCAAAGTATCGCGAACAAATGGACCTGCCGGTGGCGCGGCTTAGAAAAGAAATATGATGAATTTGTTCCTTAAAATTGGTTCATTTTTATTTCATCCCCTGCTGATGCCTTTAATGGGGACTGCCATTTATTTTTATATCACCCCACGTTTTGTCGAGAAACAATTGATTGTAGGCAATCTTTTTGTACTTGCCATAGTTACTTTAATAATACCTGTTTTGATGTTTTTTCTGCTCAAGAATCTTCGACTGGTCGACTCCATTTATCTGAGGAAGGTAAATGAACGGAAGTTTCCCTTGATGATACAGTGTATTTTGTTATTGCTGGTTATAAAAATTGTATTCGACCCTTATGACAACCCCGAATTGTACTTTTTTTTCGCGGGAATTTTATGTTCTGCCTTTTCGGCCCTCCTTATGGTTTTCTTTAAAATAAAAATAAGTCTCCATCAAATGGGAATTGCAGGCTTATTGGTGTTTTTGGTGGGATTGAGCGCCCATTTTAAGATCAATCTTTTGTTTACCATTAGCTTCTTCCTTTTTGCAAATGGTTGGGTCGCATCATCAAGATTGCAAGCCAAAGCCCATAATGATAGCGAGTTGTGGGCCGGTTTGTTTATCGGGGCACTTCCCCAGTTGATTTTGTTCAATATGTGGTTATAAAATGTAGAACATCAACCCGACCTTAATGGTTTTCATATCTTTATTGATGCCATCAATAGTAAAATTTTCATCGAAAAAGGGATTTAAATCATAAGAAGCAAAAAAGTTGAATGTATTATAACCAAAACTCAAGGTTGCCGATATGCGAACAGGATTGAACTCTGGGATTTTGGTTTGGTTCACGTTGTTTTCGGGCTGCTTAAACGTCGATTTATACCAATAGGCATATCCAATTCGCATACCCGTATAAATCCTCCAAAACCGATAACTGGAAGGGGTGGAGGTGCGCCATCTGAGCTCGAGAGGAAGTTCTATCAATGCCATTCCAAAGCGATTTTGCGTATAGTCAGCCTTTCCGTCGAGAATTTTAAAGATTGTTTTTCCGTCGGCATCTTCTCCTATAAATAGGTTTTGTCCAAATTGATCATAGGCTAAACCCAATCCTACGGCTATGGCAACATTTCTTCTTTTGTTAATCGGCATGTCGCGTACAAAGCCTCCTTGCAGTCCTCCTGAAAGGCCTCTGGAAGTCATTTCGGACGGAGTGTTTAAAAGAATATTATATGTTATCCCAAAATAGAACTGGTCTTCCCTATAAAGCGAATCGACTGGAGTATTTGAAATTCTATTTTGGCCAGCAACACCAAGGCAGGAGAACCCAATAATAAGAGCAATTATGATTTGTAGCGCTTTTTGCATATATAAAGATAGCAGAAATTTATGGGATATTTGGGAACAAAAAAAGCCTTCCGGACAGGGAAAGCTTAATTATAGATTAAAATCGTAGTTAATCCAATGGATTTCCTGGCGAAGTAATATAGATGATTTTCAGCATATTGAGATCGCGCAATTCTTGTTTGATATCGGAAACCAAACCTGTGTTTGTTTCTTCATCAACCTTTAAAGCCACCATAACCATGTCTTGAAGTTCAGGTCTTAAACTTTGGCGTGCTTCGGTAAGCGCAAATTTGATATCTGTAATATCGGTATATTTGTCGCCTATCTGAATTTTTCCTTCTGTTCCAAAATTTTCAACGTATCGGTCGCTTGGCTTTCCAGCGTATATGTAAACTGATCTGTCTTTCTGAAGTTTTTCTACCTGGTCTGCTTTTGGAAGCGTATTTCGGACCATCAGGTCATCGTCCCGCAGAACGGTTACAACCATAAAGAAAAAGAGCAACATGAAAACAATATCCGGCAAAGAAGCCGTAGAAAGTTCAGGGGTTTCACCTGATAGTCTTTTTGAGAATTTTGCCATTTTTACTTAATTTAAACTCCAGATTTTTTAGGTTCAGCCTCTGACAATTTTAGAGGGAATAATTTTTGGATGTTTTCAAGTTGTTCTTTCACAACTTCTTCATTTCCTGAAAAGGTCCCTTCCTCCAAAGATTGTTTTACTTCTGTAAAGTTCCATCCGTAAAGCCTTTGTGATTCTCTATTTCTCAAGAAATTATAGGCGGCTACCAGTTCATTTTGTACTGCAATGTACATTTTATAGGAAGTGAGCCTATCGTTTTGCACAGAAATAATGGCCTTATCGGGATTGTCGGAAGAATCTGGACTCCTGCTTCCTCTGCAATAGTCACAGTATTCAGGGCTTCCGGAAGGAGCACCACCATTGTCAAGAAACGAAATCGCAGCTTGACGGAGGTCTTTCAGTTCCATCAAATTATTTTCGACCATCAGTTGGTCGTCCCTGTTTACGTTTACCACAAACAGGTTTCGTTCCCTGATTTTTGGTGGATCAATAATATCTACTTTTGGAGGCAACTGTCTCGCGATCCCCGAATCTTTCTCAATAGTTGTGGTAACCAAGAAAAAAATAAGCAACAGGAATGCGATATCAGCCATGGATCCTGCATTTACTGTAGGTGTTGCTCTTCTTGCCATAATATTATTTAATTGCTTTTTTTATCTCGTTGAAAATCATGGATCCAATTGCCAAAAAACCTGTTATATAGAACATATATAGACCAGTATCCACCCATTTGGAATCACTAGCGGAGAGGGAAATATCCCTCATTTCCATTGGATTGCCAGGTGCCAATAAATAGGAAACGGCTAAAATCAATAGAAAAGCGCCGACAGGGATCAAGGTAGACTTCATATCCTTTTGAAAGATTCCTTTTATAACAAAAAACAGAACAAAAGCGATGGTCAAAGCCAAAGTTATATATGCTAAATATAAGAATCCATCGACACCTGCACCAGTCATTGTTACTGCTTCATCACCTTTGACAAGTATTATTGCAAGAAAAATAATTCCTGCAACGCTAAGAACCAGCGCTACTATTTTTAATATTTTGTGTAATGACATCTTGTGATTTGTTTAGATTTTATTTTTTGATTTGTAGTCAAACAACATGTCGATCAATGTAATGGATGCATCTTCCATGCTGTTAGCGATACTATCAATTTTGGCAATAATGTAGTTGTAGAATACTTGAAGGATAATAGCCACGATCAATCCGAATACTGTTGTTAGAAGTGCTACTTTAATACCTCCTGCTACCAAGGAAGGGTTCATATCCCCAGCAGATTGGATCCTGTCGAAGGCGATAATCATCCCGATTACAGTTCCCATGAAACCGAGCATTGGTGCCAAGGAAATAAATAGTGAAATCCAAGATACATTTTTTTCCAGTTGTCCCATTTGAACACCGCCATAAGAAACAATTGCTTTTTCAGCAACATCAATCCCTTCGTGGGCTCTGTCCAATCCTTGATAATAGATGGAAGCTACAGGGCCTTTTGTGTTTCTGCACACTTCTTTTGCAGCTTCAACTCCGCCGCTATTTAGAGCATCCTCAACATTTTGCGCCAGTTTTTGGGTGTTTGTTGTAGATAAGTTTAGGTAGATAATTCTTTCAATTGCAATTGCCAATCCAAGAATCAGACACAAAAGTACGACCCCCATAAATCCAGGGCCACCTTCAACAAATCTTTCTTTGAGCTGTTGATGAAAACCTTTTTCGGTCTGTGCCGGCGCTAAATCATCTTGAATAAATGAGACTGTTGCTGAAGCAGCTAATATTTGCGAACCGTTTGTTGATGTTGCAGCGTTTAAGCTTAACGAACCCGCAAACATAATTGCGGCTACCGCCATAATTGAGAGTAATTTCTTCATTGCTTTCGACTTAAAAATTTGTTTTTAGTTACGGGTTTAAAGGTATAAAATAAATTAGTTAAACTACAAAATTATTAATTTGTTGACTTCAACATGTGTCAATAGGACATAGAACAATTTGATAAACGGAACAATACCGAACTTGTTGTAACGATCGAATTGTTTTTTATTAAAAGTCCTTCGGTCATAGATATGAACCTATGCCTGTTTTAAATAATAATTTTATATTGCAGAGAGGAAGGGATTCGAACCCTCGATACGCTTTTGGCGTATACACACTTTCCAGGCGTGCGCCTTCGACCACTCGGCCACCTCTCTTTATTTTTTATGTGCCAATTTTTTGGCAATGGATAAATTATTTCGGTCATTAATAGAAATCTATAGCAGCCCCCGAAAAAGCCATTTCCGTGAATGGCGTGCCAAATATCAAAAAAAAATCCGTACCCTTAAAATTTTGGATGCTTTAATTTAATTCATTTCTCCACGAAGAGAGGTTTCAAATATGGTTTTGAAGCTGTTGATCGAAATTCCTTGCCCCAATAAATACATCAATTTCGCTAAAGCGGCTTCTGTAGTACAGTCTTTTCCGCTTATAACACCTATTTTCTTGAGGTCCGTGCTTGTTTCGTAAAGGCCCATATTTACGCTGCCACCAAT
>CAZMDY010000083.1:0-4151 GCA_964565295.1 uncultured Aequorivita sp.
TAGCTTCTTTTGGAAATAAGGGCAAGATGGATTCAATATCTTTATCATTGACAACACCCAAAACAATGTGCAATTGGTTGAATTTTTCCCTTTTCAGTTGCGCCATTACCAACCGAAGGCCATCCTCATTGTGGGCCGTGTCGCAAATTACTTTGGGCCGATCATCCAATATTTGCCATCTGCCCATTAATCCGTTGTTCTTAATACTGTTCTGCAACCCTTCTTTTATATTCTCTTCGGAAATATTCCAGCCTTCCTTCTGAAGAACGCGAAGTGTGGCCAAGACCGTATGAATGTTCTTTTTTTGATAACTCCCTTTTAAATCGGAAGGATAATCCAAATCTGTGAAATCTTCGGCATAAGCTATGGGCGCATTTCTCTCGGAAGCAATTCGGTCGAAAACGGATTTGGTTTCTGGAAAAGCTTCCCCGATGACTACTGGAACTCCGGCTTTTATGATTCCCCCTTTTTCTGCGGCAATCCCAGCCAATGTATTCCCCAAAAACTGAATATGATCAAACCCAATATTGGTTATTACTGAAATCTCGGGAACAATAATATTCGTGCTATCCAGCCTACCGCCCATTCCCACTTCCACGATTGCAATATCAACCTTTTCATTTCTGAAATAATCAAATGCCATTCCGACAGTCATTTCAAAAAAGGACAACTGGTTATTTTCCATATAAGATTTATGCTTTTGAACAAATTCAAAAACATTTCTCTCGGGAATCATTTCACCATTGATTTTTATCCGTTCTCGAAAATCCTTTAAATGGGGAGAGGTGTAAAGTCCAGTTTTATAACCTGCCTCCTGAAGAACCGAAGCTAACAGATGACAGGTGCTCCCCTTACCATTTGTACCGGCTACGTGAATACTTTTGAAGTCCCTTTCCGGGTTTCCGAGATAATTGGCGAGATTCAACGTAGCATTCAAATCTGCTTTATAAGCGGACTGCCCTACCCGTTGGTACATTGGGAGTTGGTCGAAAAGCCATTGTATGGTTTCAGAATAAGTGATAATGCAAGGTTTTAAATCTCGACAAAATTACTCCGAAAGACTGAAATTGTAGATTATTTTGCCAATTTGTTTGGCCGGCGCCTTATCGTCTGAATTGAACTTTGTCGCTAAGGCCGCACGTTTGGCGGGATCGGTAAGACATTTGGAATTATTTGTAGTCCCGCGCACGCCTGGGGTGGCACTGATTACTTTTCCGCTTCGGTCCACTTCAATGCTTACTACAACTATTCCCGCTTCATTGCATTCCTGTACAAATATTTCCTTGTTCAGTGCTTTTCTTCCTCCCAGTTGATAATTGCCATCGCCGTCCAGGCCTTTTCCGGTTCCGTAATAGGCACTCGCATTTGGGTCGCCATCCGGGTCTCCTTTATCGCCGGGATTTCTATCATTGCCTTCTCCTCCTTTGGCCGTACCATCACTTTTAGGGCCGTTCAAAAAGCTTGAAAGTGCATCTGAAGTGGATTTGTCAGGTTTGGGATCTGGCTTTTTCTCTTCCTTCTTTGGAAGTTCTTTTGGAGTTTCGGTCTGCTCCTTTTTAGGTTTTTCCTTTTTTATGACGGGAGCTTCTTCTGTATCTTGGGTTACTACTTCTTCCTTTATTTCTGTCTGAGGTTGGGACACTGGCTCGGATGTTGTTTTTTGGGGTGCGGATTCTATTTTTTCAATGGGTTGAATATTGCCACTACCTGTTTCAGAAGTCCCAAAATTCACAGCTATACCTTGTTCAAGAGGCGGATCGAGATATTTCATTCCAACAAAAAACAGAAGAATGAGGATAATCACGTGTAAAATTACCGTGATGACCATACTTTTCCGTTTGTGTTCTGTATCTAAGAAACGCATTTAGGATTTTGGATTATTATTGAAGTGGGTCCATTTAAACATTTGAAAAACGGATTTATTTTGGCCTGACCGCCAAAACGACCTTGTATTGATTTCTATTTGCAATATCCATCACCAAAACAGCATCTTCAATTGGCACCCCTTCCTCGGCTCGCAAGATGATGGTGGGTCCTGATTGTCCGGCAAGGATTTGATTAAGTTGATTTTCAATTTCGTATTCGCTTACGCGTTCATTATCTACATAAAATGCGCCGTCCTTTGTAATACTGACAGAGGCCTGCTGTACGCTCGAAGTTTTTCCACTCGCTTTGGGAAGTATTAAATCCAAGGCGTTCGGGGTTATGGTTGGTGAGGTGAGCAAAAAAAACACAAGTAATAAAAACACTATATCAGTCATGGAACTCATGCTGAATGTTGCACTAACTTTATTTCTTCCTTTTAAATTCATTAGCTTGGCTCATTTAATATATCCAGAAAATCAACGGCCGTAGCTTCCATTTGGTGCACAATTTTATCGGTGCGCACCACGAGGTGGTTATAGCCCATATAGGCAATAATCCCCACTATTAGTCCCGCAACTGTTGTGGTCATTGCCGTGTAAATTCCTTCTGCAAGCCCTCCCATTTCGGCTTGGCCACTGCTTGTTGCCAATTCATGAAATGCCATAACCATTCCAATTACGGTTCCCAGAAAACCGATCATCGGCCCAACTCCGGCAATGGTTGCAAGAACACTGACATTTTTTTCAAGTTTATAGACCTCAAGTCTTCCTGCATTTTCTATTGCTGTATTGATGTCTTCCAGAGGGCTTCCTATTCTGGAAATTCCTTTTCCTGTTAGGTTGGCCACAGGAGTTTGGTTCTGTGCACAAAGCATTTTTGCCGCTTCAATATTTCCTTTGGCCACATGGTCATGGATTTGGTTCATAAAATTGTCGTCCATTTTTGTGGCTGCTTTTATGGCAAAAAGTCTTTCAAAATAGATATAGACCGCAACAAAAAGCAACACAAATAGAATTCCGATTATGAGCTGACCGGAAATTCCACCCGCCATAAGAAGGTCCATGATGGAAAGGGTTTTTTCTTCGGAAATGGTTTCTACTTCTTGTGCAATTTCGGCTCCTTCTTGGATTAATGTGTTTAGCATAAATAGAATTTGTTTGTAGTGGATAACGGAATAAGACTTTTTAAATTGTTAGGCATTATGGAATATTACCCGTTCAATAAGCAGAAATACACCCGCTCCCAGGATAAATCCGATAAATGCAAGCCAAGTTATTTTTTTCAAATACCATATAAAATCGATACGCTCCATACCCATGGCAGCAACGCCAGCAGCGGAACCAATGATGAGCATACTTCCACCAGTTCCAGCGGAATAGGCGATAAAATGCCACAACACCGAATCGGTAGGATGGTCATACATTCCCATAGAGGCGGCCACGAGGGGTACATTATCTATAACCGCCGACAACACCCCCAAAAGCAACACCACCACATCCTCATTGGGGATGGCCATTTGTAGTTTTTCAGCCATATATCGCAAAGTCCCCAAAGGTTCACCGTTTATCGAACCAAAAACAAGTGATTCCATTCCAGCTACAGCCATCAATATCCCCAAAAAGAATAGGATGCTTGATATTTCAATTCGCGACAGTGCTTTTTGGGTGGAGTACACCGTTCTCCTTTCCTTGTTAAAATTCTCTTCTGGGTGAATATATTCCGAAACCATCCAAACCACTCCTAAGGCGAGCATCATCCCGATATAAGGTGGCAGGTCTGTAAGAGTTTTAAAGATGGGGACCGATACGATCATTCCCAATCCCAAGAACAACATAGTTCTGCTGCTCAATAAACGACCTTCTTCTTGTTCATCGTTCAATTCGACTTCCACTTCGCCACGAAAAACGGGCAGATAATTGGCTATCAAAAATGGAACTACAAATGAAACAAGAGAAGGGATTATCACATATTCAGCCAACTTTACTACGGTAACCTTGTTGGCAATCCATAACATGGTAGTGGTAACATCACCAATCGGAGACCATGCTCCGCCTGAATTTGCCGCAAGGACCACTAAGGACGCATACCAGATTCGATCCTCTCTTTGTGGAATCAATTTTCGCAAAAGCGTTATCAGCACTATGGTAGCGGTTAGGTTATCGATGACAGCTGAAAGTAAAAATGCTATGCTTCCAATAATCCACAATAATTTGCGCTTGCTCTTGGTCTGAACGGCGGTTTTTATTACCTCAAAGCCATTGTGAAGATCAATGATTTCTACTATG
>CAZMDY010000083.1:4251-8593 GCA_964565295.1 uncultured Aequorivita sp.
AACGGCGGTTTTTATTACCTCAAAGCCATTGTGAAGATCAATGATTTCTACTATGGTCATTGCACCAATCAAAAAGATGAGGATTTCACACGTCTTTCCGAAATGGTGCAACAAGTTGTTTTCAAACCCAATCATGCCCTCTTCACCGTCGGAAAAGAAATTAAATGTTTGGTCAGAACTGTTTACAATATCAAACCACCCACTAGTAAAACCAACAGCCAATAAGCCCCAGATCAAGGCTGCCATTATCAGTGCTGGAACAGTTTTATCCAACCTTAGAGGATGTTCCATCGTAATGGTCAAATACCCCACCACAAAAATCAAAATGATGATCGACTCCATTTAATTTTATTTAATTATGATTTACAGCAATTGCTCTAGGGCAATCGTAAATGCGGTTGCACTGATATTTGTTTTGTCCTTATTTCTATTAAAAACACCCTGTATTGCATTCTTAATAGTGGTGGATGCATCATTAAAAATCGCATCGTCTGTCAATTCCACAGTACCTTCCATTAGATAAGCAAAGACTCGTGCCATTCCACAATTACTGATAAAATCGGGGATCAGGCTGACATTGTTGTCTGTATATTCCATAATGGGACCGAAGAAAATCGCTTTGTCAGCGAAAGGAACATTGGCGCCACAGCTTATAACTTCCAGCCCACTATCCATCATTTTCGAAACTTGGTCTTTGGTTACCAATCTCGAACCTGCACAGGGCATAAAAATCTCGGCCTGGAGATTCCAGATACGTTCATTGATTTCATTAAAGGGAATCATGTTTTCAGCCACCAAGGTGTTGCCATCTTTGTTCAGAAAAAATTGTCTGATTTCCTCAAAAGAAAAGCCATCTTCGTTGATTACACCCCCATTTCGATCTATGATCCCGACAATTTTAGCGCCCATTTGGGATAGATAGTATGTGGCAGCCGAACCTACATTCCCGAACCCTTGAACTATGGCGCGTTTTCCTTTTACACTGCCTCCATAAATATCATAAAAATGCATTACGGCCTCGGCAACTCCAAACCCGGTGATCATATCTGCCACCTTGTAGTTTTGGGCCACATCGGGGCAATAGTTAGAATTCTCCAAGGATTTTCCCACCCCGTTTCTTAGTTGTTCAATACGCTGGATTTTATCGGCTTCAGAAGCAATAAAATGACCATTGAACACTCCTTCCTGCGGATGCCCGATACCCATTTTTTCCGTAAACGGGACAACTTCTGTTCTTTGATCCACGTTCATATCGCCACCAGTTCCGTAGTATGATTTCAACAAAGGGGAAACAGCTTTGAACCAACGTTCCAAGACACCCTTTTTTCGGGGATCCGCCGGATCGAAATTTATCCCGCTTTTTGCGCCCCCAATAGGTGGGCCAGCAACCGTGAATTTCACCTCCATAGTTTTCGCCAAGGATAGGACTTCATTTTTATCTAAACCTTTGCGCATTCTGGTTCCGCCACCAGCTGCACCGCCCCTAAGTGAATTGATGACCGCCCAGCCCTCAGCTTCGGTTTCGGGGTCGTTCCAGTGAAAAATTATTTCGGGGTTTTTTTCTTCGTACTTCTGAAGTAAATCTTTCATTAATCGTGTAGATTATGCCTTACATTGCAATTCAAGAAAAATCATAAATTTTTCCCAATAAAAGCTTAAATTTTGCCAAGGCAAATATAGAAAACTTAGGAGGTCTTTGTCTCAAATCAAGAATAAAAATTATGGAGTAAAGACCTTCCCTGAAGAATGGTCAAATTGAGAGCCGGTAACACTTGATAAACAGTTGATTTCATTCCGCAGCCTTAGTACGCCCAACAGTCCAAAAATGAGAGCTTCTTTGTAATCGATTAGTTTAGAAGACGGAACTGCAACAGACACCCCCGACAAATTCTGAAAACTTTCTAACAGGAACGAATTATAGGCTCCCCCACCGGTTACAAGAACAGAAGCGTTTTTAGGAAACTGCCGAGCCAGTTGACTCGCAATGTGCACCGTAAACGTCCTTAAAATATCCTCTGAAGCAATGTTGAAAGAACCTAAAAGCGGAAAGATATTATTATTGACCCATTCCAGCCCCAATGATTTTGGAGGTTTTTTGTCATAATAAGGAAGGACTTCAAGCTTTTGGAGTAAATCTTGGTTGACCGACCCTTTTCTTGCAAAATTTCCCCCGTTGTCGAAATCCTTTCCGAGGTTTTTTGCATATTGGTTTAGCACAATGTTTACTGGACAAACATCGTAGGCTATCCGCTTGTCATTTTTTTCGAAGGAACAATTGGCAAATCCACCCAAATTAAGACAATAATCATAATCTGAAAAAAGCAGCCGATCTCCAATTGGGACTAAGGGTGCTCCCTGTCCACCCAATTCTACATCTTGAATCCGAAAATCACAGACCACTGTATGGCCAAGCAGTTTTGCAATCCTAGGTAAATTGCCTATTTGATAGGTAAACTTCTTTTCTGGGCGGTGAAAAACCGTATGTCCATGGTTGCAGATAGCATCAATCTCGAGAATGTTATGTTTTGATATAAACCTTGATATTTCATCAGAAAGTTTTTGGGTGTATTTAAAATCCAGTCTTTCTATATTTTCCCGTGAAAAATGCATCGCTCCGGAAAGCATTTCGGTCCAATATGAGGAATAAGGAACAGTTTCCGCAGCTATGATTTCAAATATCCATTTTCCATCTACCAGGTGGAATACAATCTCAGCCAGGTCGATTCCGTCCAACGACGTACCGCTCATGGTGCCAATAATATGGTAACGGTTCTTTTTCACTTTTAAATATTGATGAATCTTTAAAGATAAAAGTAAATTCCCAAAAACGGCAAACAACCATTAAAAATATCCATCACCGTCCAATTGAAAGAACAGAGCCCCAATTATGGATAAGTATGACAGGAAATTGGCGCTAGCAATAATAGATCTAGCATTTGGAATATGCTCAATTTTTAAAGTACATTTGCAGTTCCTTAACACGAGTATTTTTTCAAAAACAAAACTTATGGATTTCAGTCTATCCGAAGAACAATTGATGATCCGCGACGCCGCTCGCGATTTTGCACGCACCGAACTCCTGCCTGGGGTCATTGAACGCGATAACCTTCAAAAATTCCCAACCGAACAGGTAAAAAAAATGGGAGAACTGGGCTTTCTGGGCATGATGGTGGACCCAAAATATGGCGGTGGCGGCATGGACACTGTTTCCTATGTTCTTGTAATGGAAGAACTGAGCAAAATTGACGCTTCGTGTTCTGTGATAGTTTCTGTGAACAATTCCTTGGTCTGCTATGGCCTTGAAAAATACGGTACTGAAGAGCAAAAGCAGAAATATCTTACCAAATTGGCCACAGGCGAAAAATTAGGAGCTTTCTGTCTGAGCGAGCCCGAAGCGGGAAGCGATGCTACCTCCCAACGGACAACTGCGATCGACCAAGGAGACCATTACATCCTGAACGGGACCAAAAACTGGATCACCAATGGAGGCACTGCGGATTATTATTTGGTGATAGCACAAACGGATAAAGAGAAAAAACATAAGGGAATCAACGCATTCATTATTGAAAAAGATTGGGAAGGCTTTGAAATCGGTCCTAAAGAAGACAAACTGGGCATCCGAGGAAGCGACACGCACTCCTTGATTTTCAACGATGTAAAAGTCCCAAAGGAAAACCGGATTGGAGAAGACGGTTTCGGATTTACTTTTGCAATGAAAACTCTTTCCGGGGGTCGCATCGGGATTGCTGCCCAAGCATTGGGAATCGCTTCCGGCGCATACGAATTGGCCCGGGAATATTCAAAAGTCAGAAAATCCTTTGGAACTGAAATTTGCAATCACCAAGCCATCGCCTTTAAACTTGCCGACATGCACACAAGCATTGAAGCCGCAAGACATTTGGTCATTAAAGCTGCTTGGGACAAGGATCAAGGCAACAACTATGACATGAGCGGAGCCATGGCAAAGCTTTATGCCAGCCAAGTGGCAATGGACGTTACGGTGGAAGCCGTACAAGTTCACGGCGGAAATGGATATGTGAAAGAATATCACGTGGAACGCTTGATGCGCGACGCCAAGATCACTCAAATCTACGAAGGCACTTCGGAAATCCAAAAAATCGTTATTTCACGGGGACTTTTGAGAGAATAGAGCCGAATCCCATTCGACCAGAGCTCAGACTTTAAGAAAAGTGTAGGATAAGTTCAATTATTTTTATTCCTGATAATTTTTTGAGCAACAGCTGAATCTTCCACATTTGGTTGCTTTAAAACCTGATAAATGTCAATAATAGACAGTCGGTTTCAAAAAATTAACGTAAAGGTAAAGTCAAAATGCCGAGCG
>CAZMDY010000084.1:0-8572 GCA_964565295.1 uncultured Aequorivita sp.
CATGCCTGTCTACCAATTCCAGCACCCGGGTAAGAGGATGCATTTTTATGCGGGCACAAATATAAGGTTTTTTGGATATCCTACGGAATGAAATCTGCTAATATTCAGAGTTTATTACGGATCGTTTGCAAAGGGTAAGAATTCGACCCCAAAGTTCGAAATGTAATATAATTGTCGTGTCATTTCATTGGTAAACGCCAATTTAATCAAGTCGTGGGCCATAACTTAAATTGCCAGCATCGCCAAGCCCTGGAACGATATAGCCACGTTCGTTTAAGGCGTCGTCGATGGCCGCAATCCAAAGATGGGTATTTTTGGGAAAAACAATATCGACCAAGTCAATCCCTGGACGTGCTCCAAGAATTGAAATGATATGGATCTGATCTGGAATTCCGTAGCCATCAAAAGCTTTTAAAACATTTTCCAGGGTTCTTCCCGTGGCCAACATGGGATCTGCCAAAACCAATGTTTTGCCTTCAAGGGAGGGAGTTGCCAAATAGTTCACTTTTACTTCAAAATCGTTGCCACCATTGCGGTGGAATCTATACGCCGATACAAACGCATTGTCAACAGCGTCAAAATAATTCAAAATTCCATGGTGCAAAGGTATACCAGCTCGTAGGACGGAACACAGGACCATCTTGTTGTTTGGCACCTGAATGTTTTTGGTTCCCAAAGGGGTCGTAACTTTTACGGTTTTGTAGTCTAAAACTTTGCTCATTTCATAGCTCAGTATTTCCCCGATCCGCTCTATGTTTTTTCTAAATCGCATCCGATCCTTTTGAATGGAAACATCCCTTAATTCCAAAATATATTGATTGAGAACAGAATTCTGTTTGCTGAGATCGTGGATTACCATAATATTTCCATTGGTTTTCCCGCTAAGATAAATGATTTCCCTTTAAAGACATTATTTTTCAAACTATGATTTTGCTGCCAATTATGGAGGTTAGCCGTTTATTATTTCCCCTCCGTTCACGTGGATCATTTGTCCAGTAATATAACTGCTGTCCGAACTTGCCAAGAACACGTATGCCGGGGCCACTTCGCTCGGTTGTCCTGCACGCCCCAAAGGTGTGTCCTGTCCAAATTCCGTTACATCGTCAAAAGTAGCGGGAATTAAAGGAGTCCAAATCGGTCCTGGTGCAACTCCGTTTACCCGTATTTTCTTTTCTGCCAAATTCGCAGACAATGAACGGGTAAAACTCACTATCGCACCTTTAGTACTGGAATAATCCAATAAATGATGGCTCCCCCGGTAAGCTGTAACCGAGCTTGTGTTTATAATGACATCCCCTTCCGATAAATGTGCCATTGCCTCTTTGGTGATATAGAACATGGCGAAAATATTGGTTTGAAATGTTTTTTGTAATTGATCGGCTGAAATTTCGGTAATCTTGTTTTTTGGAAATTGCATTGCGGCATTATTGACCAAAATATTCAGTTTTTTAAAAGTTTTTATGCATTTTTCCACCGCTGTTTTTGAAAACTTTTCATCGGTGAGGTCTCCTTCAATGATCAAACATTTTTGCCCTTCCTTTTCTACGAGTTTTTTGGTGTCCAATGCATCTTTATCCTCTTCTAAATAAATAATGGCCACATCGGCGCCCTCTCGGGCAAAATGTAAGGCCACGCTGCGTCCGATGCCACTGTCTCCCCCGGTAATCAGTGCCACTTTATTTTTTAACTTATCGCTACCTTTATAATCTTTTCGGATAATTTCGGGTTCGGGATGCATCTTACTTTGTTTTCCTGGCTGGGATTGAGATTGATCGGGGAATTTTTTTGGTCTACTCATGAGATTATTTTTTTAAGAATTGTCCATAAAATTAAATTTATAGAAGTAAATTCTTTATTAAAGCCTTCATAAGGTTTGCTTAATTACTCTTTTGTAGGAGAAAATATCTAAGAAAGTAAATACGTTAAATAACAGCCAAATAAGCATTAATTTTTTGTTATCGAATAGCGGTTCACTTAAGAGATCATTATTTTTATATTCAATATTACCACCTTAAAAACCCAATTAATATGGAATCAAGCAATGACAACACTAGAGATCAAAGAAATTCTGAAGAAAAACCCCCAAAGCAGTGGGATGAGAAGCCAGGGGAAAAGCCTGTGGATCCGAGACAACAACAAATAGAACGGAAACGGGAAGAAGATCAAAAAAAGGAGAAAAAAGCTTCTCGCGATCCTGTCGGGAACCGAAAAAACCAAAAGGAGAATCAACGTAACCAAGATCCGATTGAAGATGATAAATGGGAAGAATAATAAATATCTGTGAAATAAGATTTTAACTCAGAGTAAAATTCATTTTTAAGAATCCTCCGGGTTTTTATTGGTATCATCCTTTCTTAAAAGATCGTACTTCTTTTTCTTTTCTTTCCATCTTTCAAGGGCAAATTGTTGCATATCGTCCACCTTATCCTTTTCATCAATAATTTCAAAGCCAAGCAGGGATTCGATGATGTCTTCCAGGGTTGTTATGCCATCCATGCCACCATATTCATCGATCACCAAGGAAATATGCTCCCTTTTTGCAAGCATTTCGTCCCATGCATTGAATAGAGTTGTGCTTTTTTTGAAGGTTATGATTTCCCGTTTAATGTCCTTTAGTTTTTTGTTGAACTGGTCTTCCGCGAGCATTTCAAAAACCTGTGCTCGAAAAACATATCCTGTTATATTGTCCTTATTTGTTCGATAGACAGGAATTCGGGAAAAATGCAGGAATTCCTTGTTCTCCAGAAATTCTTGTAAAACCATTTCTTCATCAGCAGTTATCACTACCACTCTTGGGGTCATAATTTCCGAAACCTTGATGTTCTTGAGTTTTATGAGGTTTTGAATAATCTTGTTTTCCTTCTCGGCAAATATTCCTTCCTCAGCGCCAATAGTGGCCAATGCTGACACCTCTTCGCGACTGGTGGAAAATTCCGATTTGTTTTTGGATAACATTCTGGTGATTAGTGAGGAAATTATTACCAGAGGATAAGAAAGTACGGCCATAATTTCGATGGCGGTGGACGAGACGCCCACGAGCTGTTTGCTATAGTTTGCGCCGAGGGTCTTTGGAATAATCTCGGTCAAAAACAAAATTAATATGGTCAGGATTGCGGAAACAAGCCCAAAATAGGCTTCACCAAAAATCAATGTTGCCTGTGCGCCTACACCGGCAGCACCCACAGTATGTGCTATTGTGTTCACCGAGAGTATGGCCGATAACGATTTGTCAATATCCTGTTTTTGGTCGAATAGCTTTTTTGCTCCTTTGTTTCCTTTTTGGATCTGGGACTTTAAATAAGAAAGAGGAGTGGAAAGCAATACGGCTTCTGAAATCGAACAGATGAATGAGGAGATCAGTGCCGAAAATAAATAAATAAGAAGTAGAGTCATCTAAGTTTTTCTTGCTTATTGTAAGAGATTCTATATCATTGGGCAATGATTATACATAAAATTTCCAAGCTGAATAGATCCTACTATGATTAAGATAACAAAGCTAATGATTTTTTCTTGTTTTCATTGCGATAAATTTTAAGGAGAACGCATAAAGTGAGTAGTGCACCATTCGTTAAATTAATGGGAAAATTTTGTAAACGACTTCATAAAATTGATAAATTTCTTTTCCTTAACACTTAACTTCACATGTCAAACTATTGACCCATGGATCGAGTTTTTTCACCTTTAGACCTAACCGCTTCAATTATTGAAGAATACGAAGACTTCGTTGTAAGCGAAAACCATCCTTGCATAATGGCGCAAACGGTCTTTGCTCAGCAAGAATATGAATTTTCCATTCAAGGCAAACTTGGATTTAAAAGAAGTGCAAAAACACTGTTGGAAGATCTGGAAAATTTTATTGAGGAATATGATTTCTCCGACAATCGATTTAAATCTTTTGTAGCTGTGTTTCATGAAACGGAGGTAGCCACCGAAATTGAATTTGAAAATTTGTTGTGGCGACAATTACAGCTTATGCACCACATAGACAACAAATCGTGGGACCATCGAGTGAGCGACGAACCAAACAATAAAAATTTCAGTTTTAGTCTCGGGGGAAGAGCGTTTTTTGTTGTAGGCCTTCATCCTAAAAGCTCCCGCATGTCCAGAAGGGCACCATATCCCACCTTGGTGTTCAACCTTCATTGGCAATTCGAAAAGCTTCGAGAAATGGGCGTTTATGAAAGGGTGCGCAATAAAATAAGGAAAAGGGACGCTGAGCTTCAAGGTTCCATAAATCCGATGTTGGCCGATTATGGTGAAAGTAGCGAGGCTTTACAATACAGCGGGAGGCATGTGGACAAAAAATGGAAATGTCCATTCCATTCTAAAAAATAACTCTGCTTATTTTTGTTTAAAATAATGAATAGTAATCTCTTTGCTTTAAAATTAAAATCCAGCCAGAAAACACTAACTTTCAGATAAATTTTTGGAAAAATGTACCAACCCAGTAAATATAGAAATGATGATCGGGATTTCATTTTCAAATTTATTCAAGATCACCCTTTTGCCACAGTTATAATTCAAGGAAAACACTTGTTGGCCACGCATATTCCGATCTTGGTTAGCGGGTCTGCCGAAAAATTCAGACTATTCGGCCACATTGCCAACCACAATCCAATGCGTGGGTCCTTGGAAGAAAATGGAGAAATATTGGTTGTGTTTAAAGGCCCGGATGCTTATGTTTCTTCTTCATGGTATGGCTCGCCCGACATTCCAACCTGGGATTATACTGCGGTTCATATCAATGCAACCATTCATCTTCAAACATCCAAAGAGTTGGAAAATTCTTTAAAACAACTTATCCTGCATTTCGAAAAAAACTCCGTCCACCCCTTGGATCCGACTAAAATCCCTGAATCCATTTGGAACGAAAATTTTCACAACATTACCGGATTTTGGCTCGAGCCTTTTATTTGTGTAGGGATAGAAAAACTTCATCAGGGTTTTGAAAAAATAATTATTGAAAATATAGTCCAGCAATTAAACCAAGTTCCAGATCATCAAGAAGGGATCGGGGAACTTCTAAAGAAAAAACATCGTGTTTCAAATTGAAAAACAGACGGGAGTGGCCTTTAAGCTAAATCAAGGGCAGAAACTGAAAGTCATTGATCCGGAAGGAGGCCAAGTAAGTGATATGGTGCTGTTCAATGCGCTGGATGTGCGTGAGAAATTATCCTCCGGGAAAACTCTTGATTTTGAAGAAACCTTATTGATCTCAACCGGACATTATCTGTGGAGCAATCGAAGCAATCAGATGATGAAAATTTTGAATGATACCAATGGCAGAAATGATTTTCTACTAGCTCCTTGCAGTCCGGAAACTTTTAAGATTATGTATAAATACGACGGGTACCACCCCAGCTGCTTTGAAAATATTTATACCAACCTAAAACCTTATGGCATCCAGCCGGACGATGTGCCCACGGCATTTAATATCTTTATGAACGTACAGTTTGCTCAGAATGGTAAACTAAGTGTACTGCCGCCCTTGAGCGAAGCCGGAGATTACGTATTGTTTGAGGCAATGATGGATTTAATAGTGGCCCTGACGGCTTGTTCTGCCGAGGACAGTAATGGAGGGGCCTTCAAACCCATCCATTACGAAATTATATAAAAACTTTGTGTACCTTAATATGAAGGAATTTCAAAGGGTTGATAATAGAAGATTGTTTTGGGAAATTATGTACGCAACGACGGCTTTTTTTAAACATATAGGCTTCTTGAATAACGGTAACTATTTAGTCCTGAAATAAGGCCTCAAGTTTTAGTTGTTTCCAAAAACGTTTCGCAATTATTGATTAACAATCTTAAGTTTCATATTTCGATGGGTAGGGAGTAATAAATTCAAAAAGATTTTGGCTACGAACATTTTCTGTTTAAATTTGCTTTCTTTTTATAGAAAACGTTGAGATATCCATTTTATATTAAAGTAAAAATAAAAGAAAATGTGGTGTTCCTTTTCCGTCAGAACCCAATAAAATGGTTTTTAATGTTTATTTAACGCCATTACCAAACTATTTTTTATAATTTTACACCAAAATTTGAAAATAATAATTACCTTCGTATAAAACTATCAACCATGAAAAAAATTTTACTAATTTCATCTTTATTCATTTCATCTATTATTATTGGGCAAGAAAATATTGACTCTGATTTTAATAAATGGTCCATTGAGGTTGCAGGAGGTCTTCACAAGCCTGCCCGTCCAATGGCTTCAGGGTACTATACCAACTCTCCCAGTTTTGGGCAGTTCAGTTTGGGGACCCGTTATATGTTCAACAATAGATTTGGATTGAAACTGGATTTAGGTTACAACATGCTTCAGGAGGGGGATAACAGCCTTCCATTCAAAAGCAGTTATAAACGAGCTTCCTTACAAGGGGTTGCAAATCTTGGATCTATTTTGAAGTTTGAAACCTGGACAAATACCTTCGGGATTTTGTTTCATGCCGGTGCCGGATATTCCCGCTTGGATGCGACAGAACCAATTGATTTGGAAAGTACAGATCAAATGTTGAACGTTATTGTTGGTATTTCTCCACAAATCAAATTGGGCGAAAAAATGGCTTTGACGACCGATGTTTCCTTGATTGGAAATGCCAGACAAGACTATTCTTGGGATGGTACAGGTGTTTCCACGAGAAGAGGATGGAACGGATATATGATGAATTTCTCTCTTGGGCTTAACTTCTACCTTGGTAAGAATGAAAAACACGCCGATTGGGTGCCAGATCAATTCAAGTTTGAGGAGCTAATGTCCGACCATGAAGCAAGATTGGCCAAGATAGAAACAGATCTGATTGATTCCGATCAGGACGGGATACCAGATTATTTGGATAGAGAACCAAACACACCTTCAGGTGTAGCGGTGGATTCCAAAGGACGTTCAATTGACAAAAACAATAACGGTATTCCTGATGAACTAGAACCTGCACTTGACAAACTCTACGTTAAAAAGAGTGATGATTCCACAGTTCGCGATGGCGCATCAGCTGCTTCTGTAAGGAATCTACTTGATAAAGGATACGTGAATGTATACTTCCAGTTTGATAGCGATAAACCTGAAACATACTCTTTGGAAGCGATCAATTACCTGGTAAGATATATGGAGGAGAATCCTTCGGCCACAGCTGAATTGATAGGATATGCTGATGAAATCGGAAATGAGCAATATAACCTACAACTTTCGGAAAGAAGAGCAAAGCGTGTGTATGACATCTTAGTGGCTACTGGAGTTTCCACTGATAGATTGAGCTACACCGGTGGAGGAGTTGATTCCAGCGTGGAAAGAAGTTCTTCTGAAGCAAGGCAACTTGTTAGAAGAGTAACTTTTAGACTGAAATAATTAAATTTTAGGTAGTTAAACATTGTCAAAGGCCCTCTCAAACGAGGGCTTTTTTCATGGACTATTGTGTAGGATTAAAAAGAATTGATATAGTTTTCCTGTGGGCAATTCGGATTTTCTTCCGTTTCTCTTCGTTGGATATTTACTTTAAAAATCTTTTGACAATGGGGAGGTTTAAGAAAAGTTTATACGCAATCAAGGGATTTGCAGATCACAATATACCTTCAATCGCCTATCTTTGCCCAAAATTTTTTGAGACTTGGCACTTCGGGATTACACACGTGAATTCAAATACAACACAAAATTGGCTGCTCCGGTCATTCTGGGAATGTTGGGGCATCAATTGGTGGCATTGGTGGATAATGTTATGGTCGGCCAATTGGGAAGTGCCGAGCTGGCGGCGGTTTCTTTGGGCAATAGTTTTATGTTCGTGGCCATGTCATTGGGAATTGGTTTTTCAACAGCAATAACCCCTTTGGTCGCTGAAGCAGATGCAGAGGGGAACCGCGCAAAAGGTAAATCCTCTTTTAAGCATGGACTGTTTTTGTGCATTGTACTTGGAACGGTTCTTTTCGCAATTGTACTGGGGTCGAAACCCTTGATGTATATGATGAGCCAGCCGCCAGAGGTGGTGGACCTTGCAATGCCTTATCTCAACTTGGTTGCTGCCTCTTTGGTGCCCATGATAATTTTTCAGGCCTTTAAACAGTTTAGTGATGGAATGTCCATGACCCGTTACCCGATGTACGCCACCATCGTGGCCAATTTGATCAATGTATTGCTGAACTACATGTTTATTTTTGGAAAGTTTGGTGCTCCTGCCCTTGGAGTGGTTGGAGCTGCAATAGGTACTTTGGCCTCACGGTTTGTAATGGTTTTTTTGCTATGGTTTATGTTGAGCAAAAAGAAAAAAACCCGTTTCTATGTTACTGGAATAAAAATATTCAACCTCAGTAAACACATGCTTAGAAAGCTTTTGGACCTGGGTTTCCCCTCCGCTATGCAAATGTTGTTCGAAGTGGGAATCTTTACGGCAGCGGTGTGGCTTTCAGGTATATTGGGTAAAAATCCACAGGCAGCCAATCAGATCGCACTCAACTTGGCCTCAATGACGTTTATGGTGGCCATGGGCTTTAGCGTTGCAGCTATGATCAGAGTTGGCAATCAAAAAGGCCTTTTAAATTTTAAAGAGCTACGGCGTGTGGCCATCTCCATATTCCTGTTGAC
>CAZMDY010000085.1:0-8548 GCA_964565295.1 uncultured Aequorivita sp.
GTCAGTCCGGAACCTGCGGCAAAAGTCAGTGGTGTGTTGCCACGGCTATCGCGGGCGTCCATGGCAGAACCGAGGTCTAACAACATCTTTATGCTTTCTGGGTTTCCTCCAGAAGTGGCCCAATGCAAATAAATCCGGCCATCGTGGGTGCGCTTGTTTATCGGGTTTCCTTCCATGGACAATAAATATTTTATCACTTCGGAATTTGTTTTTGAAATAAGGGCAAACGTGGTTGCATCAAAACCATTATGGTTTAATGCGGTGGCATTGTGGCCTTCCCTTACCATTTGTTGAACGGTAGCTACATTGGGGTTTTCCGCCCAAAACTTTCTTTCATGTAGAATGTTGTCCTGTTGCGAAAACAATGGGAATGCTAGAAATAAAAAGGCAATAATGGGTAGGGGTTTCATGAATATGGAGTTTATTAAAGAAGTTAGTGTTGCACAAATGAATCGATCCAGCTATAGAATGCAGGGCTTTGTTTGAATGATTTTCAATTTAAAAAAAGTCAGACAGGTTTTTATCAACAATTTTTTCATTTGGAATTGATTTTGGAATACGAAATGTCATTTCCGGAAGTGAATTTGACGAGCAACCCAACTTTCATAAAATGTTTTAATAGATCGCTGACAAAGCTAAACAGTATTCTTATTTAGAACAAATAAACATAACGATATTTTAATTATTTTTAAACTGGCAAATGGAACAGGATGGAAGACAAGTTGTTTGGGAACTTTTCTTTTTGAATGAAAATGCTCCCAATATGGAGAAGGAGAAGCTCGTACTGGAAAGGTTTTAAGGACGGCTTCAAAATCCAACAAAAGTTTTCAGAAAAATACTTTTGGATGAATAATGTTGAATTTTTTTCAACCCATTAATCTACGGTTCCCCACGGCGGCGCAGGAGTTTCAACGGTATGCCCCAAATTGAAGCTAACGGAAAAATAACGATCGCTCCCAATCCGACGGAGATTGTAGGTCAAACTTTTATCGCTAAGGGTAAACCACCACACATTTGCGGATGCAGCCGGTAAAATAGTTGAGGTGTGCGCATCGGCCGGAAACATTTGAAGGTCTTCCAAGCCGTGGTTGGCGCTTGTTCCTCCGTATTGTGTCAGTTCCTCCTCGGAACCATCGGGATGACGGTGGTCGTGTTTGAGTGTTATGGTTTTGTCGGGATTCATTCGCAAGACCCAAGTTCTGGACTTATTCTCGCCCACAAAAAATGGGATTCTGATTTCATTTGGTCCACAGGAACGGACATGCATGACCAGTTTTTCCCCAGTAAATCCATCTCCGGAAACCGCTCCTTCTATAATTTTCCCTTCATAGGCCTCACCACAGTGTGCTTGAATTTTGTTCCAGAATTTTTCAGAATTGGTTTTGATCTGTCCAACTAGAAATAAAGGAAAAAGAAATACGATTAGAAATATAACTCTCATCTTGACTTGCATAGGATTTATATGGTAAACATACTAAAAATCCAGAAACCGAAGTAATGTGAATAAAAACCAAAAACATACTTAAAAATAGATAATGTTCAGCAAGCTTAACACAATATTGATGAAGATGGTGAATTGAATTCAATATCTTGCATTCTGAATCAAAAAAATAAAATGTTATGAAGACAATAAGAATTTTTATGTTACTGTTGTTCGTCGGCACTATTGCCACAGCGCAAGATTTGAGATCCTCCGAAGTGCCAAAGGGAGTTTCGGACTCATTTTCAAAAGAATTTTCGAAAGCATCGGATGTGGAATGGGAACGGGACAGGGACAATTACAAAGTGGAATTTGATATGGACCGACTGGAACATGAAGTTTGGTACTCGGCTTCTGGTACTGTGATCAAGAAAGAACAGGATATTCGGGAAAACGATCTTCCGCAGGCCGTGCGCGACGCGATCAAGTCCAAATATGCCGATTACCGCATAGATGATGTGGAAATGAACTGGCAGGACAATGTAACAAGCTACTACGTTGAACTTGAAAAAGGAAGAGAAGAGTGGAAATTAAGATTGGATTCCAACGGAAAAATCCTTAGTGAACGCAGGGATTAATCGTATTTTAAACAGATAAAGAATAGAACTTAAAATCGTTTTAATCTTTATCGATTTCAAGTGACTTTCAAGAAATTGGGAGTCACTTTTGTTTTATGGGTTAGATTCATTGGGTCTAACAGGAAAACCAAACTTTGAACTGCTGAACTCAACTTATTTTCTTCAATTGGTACAGGCGTTGGTCATTTTTCACTACTTCACAATGGTTACCGGAGCGTTTTGTACATTTGAGCTCATATATGGAAAGATTATCTTTTTTGAAAGTGAATCCATATAGTTTACCGTTTTTCGCATTTTGCCCCAAACGGATCTGGTCCACTTGCATTCCCGCATCATAATAGTCAATCAAAACTGAATAAAATTTGAAGGGGCCCAACCCGGAAACTTTTCCATCGGAAGTAAATTCCACCTCCTTTCCGTCCATGTCATATTTTCCCGTAAAAAGCAGCTGCTCCACTACTTTGTAATCGTTATTGCCACTGAACGATTCTAATTTGATGAATTCCCCGTCCTCTGTTTTTATTCGGCCATTTTTTAATTGAAAGGAATTGGCTGGGCTATCATTATGGGGAGAATGGATTTCAAAGGAATCATCTTTTTTGTCCACCTTGCCCGTAATGCCTTCGTGAAAGCCAAATACAATTGTAGCATTTTCGCCAAAATTATCGGGCAATACCAACATTGTTACTGGAGCGACATCCTGGGACTTTCTCGGGGATTTTGTGGACAAAAGCCTGTCGGCATATTTCTTATTGATCCAGTTTCCACCAAAATTGGTCTTGGAACTCTTGGCGACACTTGTTTTCTTCTTGGGAATTTCAACTGATTTCTCAATAGGAGCATTTTCTTGCGTTTTTTGTTTCTCATTACAACCTATAAGAGTGATTATGGCAAAAACCAAAAATATTAATTTGTGTGGCATTGGTGAATGGTTTAAAACAATAGTGGAACGTCTATGAATATTAGGACTAAAGATATAAATTTGAATTGGAGGAGTGTTTATATTTTTTGAAATAAACTCATTTCCATCCCTCTCCCAATTCAACAGTATATTTTTTGGAAACCAAATGAAGCTTTATGATCTTTACCGAAAGATATACATTCATGAAAATAATCTCTTGGAACATCAATGGCATAAGGGCAATAACCAAAAAAGACTTCTTTGACGACGTTCTAAAAATGGATCCAGACGTGCTCTGTCTTCAGGAAACCAAGGCCCAAGGCATGGAAGTGGAAGAAGCGCTTTCCAGTATGTCCGGGTATCAGCTGTACCATAATTCTGGCGCAAGAAAAGGATATTCGGGAGTTGCGATCTTGACCAAATCCAAGCCGATAGCGGTAACCAACAATATTGGTATTTTGGAACACGATGGGGAAGGCCGAGTGCAATGCGCCGAGTTTGACGAATTCTTTTTGGTGAACGTGTATGTTCCAAATTCCGGTCAAAAGCTCCAGCGTTTGGATTACCGACAAAAATGGGACATGGATTTCCGCAATTATTTAATGGACCTCGAAAAAACCAAACCGGTAGTGATGTGTGGCGATCTGAATGTGGCCCATCGCGCAATAGATCTTAAAAACGATAAGTCCAACTACAACAAAACAGCAGGCTACACCCAAGTTGAAATTGATGGAATGGACAATTTGATCAATTCGGGTTTTGTAGATTCTTTTCGATATTTCCATCCTGAAAAAGTGGCCTATACCTATTGGAGCTATCGATTTAAAGCCAGAGAACGCAATTCAGGATGGCGGATAGACTATTTTTTGGTAAGCGATTCATTGGTGGAGAAAATAAAAAAAACCAATATTCTATCAGAATATTTCGGATCCGACCATTGTCCCATTGAGCTTCATCTTGAATTTTAATCTAAGGCACTCCTATTTTCAGAAATCATGATTTGATTTATAGACCAATACGGAAATAATGCTAAAAGTTCATTTATCAAGGATCTTTTACATTGGATTATTTCCTATTTATTGGAAATAATCCATAGATTTGTATCGATGGAAAAATCAATCTTGCATTTGGATTTGGATACTTTCTTTGTTTCCGTGGAGCGGTTGCTGAACAGTGAATTGCTGAAAAAACCTGTATTGGTAGGGGGCACTGGAAGTCGGGGAGTGGTTGCGGCGTGCAGTTATGAAACCCGTCGTTATGGGGTGCGTTCGGGAATGTCCATGAAAATGGCCAGACAACTTTGTCCGCAAGCCGTGGTCATTCGTGGAAATGCGGGGACTTATATGAAATATTCCAATCTTATCACTGATATCATCCGCGACACGGTCCCTCTTTTTGAAAAAACAAGTGTAGATGAATTTTATGTGGACCTAACTGGGATGGACAGGTTTTTTGGCACTTACAAATTCGCTTCCCACTTGCGCAAACGCATCATAAACGAATCGGGCCTTCCCATTTCCTTTGGCCTTTCCCAAAACAAGATAGTGAGTAAAGTGGCTGCAGGAGAAGCAAAGCCCAATAATCAATTGAAGGTGGATCATGGGTTTGAAAAGGAATTTCTGGCTCCCTTGCCCATCCGAAAAATCCCGATGATAGGCAAGGCATCAGCTCAGACCTTGATGCATTTGGGGATAGACCGCGTAAAACTTATCCAGGAAATGCCCGTGGAGATGCTGACCGCTGTAATGGGCAAGAATGGACATACTATCTGGAAACGTGCCAATGGAATAGATAACACCCCAGTCATTCCTTATAATGAACGCAAATCCATTTCTAGCGAACGTACTTTTAATACAGACACCATTGATGTCCAAAAACTTCGCGATACCCTCACGGCAATGACCGATACCCTTTGTTACCAACTTCGGATGGGAAACAAGATGACAGGCTGTGTGTCAATAAAGATCAGGTATTCTGATTTTCAGACATATAGCAAGCAAATGCGGATTGCCTATACCAGCGCCGATCATATTCTATTGCCCGCGGTAATGGAGCTGTTCAACAAACTTTACACCAGAAGGATCTTGGTGCGGTTGATAGGGATAAAGTTTTCTCATTTGGTGGGAGGCCATTACCAGATCGATCTGTTTGACGACAACCAGAAAACCTTGGGCCTGTACAAATCCTTGGACCATATTCGAAACCGATTTGGGGCCAGCAGTATAATGCGAGCGTCAACCCTCGATGTGAGGACTGTTATTTCGGGGCACAATCCGTTTGATGGCGAACCGCCGATTTTGTTGGCGCACAGAAACCAATAAAAAAATGTACCTTAATTGCCACAGCTACTATTCATTGCGATATGGGGTGTTTCCCATCCCCGAATTATTGGCGCTCGCAAAAGAAAATGCCATAGACCAATTGGCCCTTACCGACATCAACACCACTTCGGCCTGTTTGGAATTTATACGCGAAGCCCCAAAAGAAAACATTAAACCCATCGTGGGAGCAGATATCCGAAACGGCAACAACAGATGCTATGTGTGCCTGGCAAAAAACAACAATGGATTTTTGGAAATAAACCAATTTCTCTCCAAAAATTTGCACGCCAAAAAGGAATTCCCCGAAATCCCGCCTTCATTTTCAGATGTAATTACCATCCTTCCCTTTGAAAAGGTGCTGGAATACGAATTGAAATCCTTTGCACCCGATTGGAGAATTGGGATTTCCGTTTCAGAATTAAACAAACTTAAATTTTCACACCTTAAGGAACATACAGACAAATTGGTGCTTTTGCAACCCGTAACATTTCATAATCAAACCCATATCAACATCCACCGATTGTTGCGCTGCATAGACTTGAACATTGTTTTGAGCAAATTGCCCGAACAGGAGCAGGGGAGCGCAAAGGACAAGATGTATTCAAAAAAGGAACTCGAAAGCCTATTTGTGGATTTCAAACACATCCTTACCAATACGGAAACTGTGTTGGGCCGCTGTAAAGTTGAATTCAAATTTGATGATGTGCGCGAAAACCAGAACCAGACCACTTATCTGGAGAATTCAGAAGCAGATTATGATCTTTTGGTTTCCTTGGTGGAAGAAAAAATAGGATTTCGGTACACTGCCATTACCCCTAAAATTGCCCAGCGCTTGGAAAAGGAGTTGGATGCCATTCGTCGAATGGATTTTGTTTCCTATTTTCTTATGAATTATGATATTATCCAATACGCCATCCAAAACGACTATCCCTATATTGGCCGGGGAAGTGGGGCCAATAGTGTGGTGGCCTATATTTTGGGGATCACAAATGTGGATCCTATAGAACTGGATCTTTATTTTGAGCGTTTCATCAATACATACCGGTCTTCCCCCCCTGATTTTGACCTTGATTTTTCGTGGAAGGACAGGGACGATGTTACCCGATACATTTTTGAGCGTTTCCCCAATACCGCTTTAATGGGAACCTATGTAACCTTTCAGTTTCGTGCAGTGTGCAGGGAACTGGCGAAGGTGTTTGGGCTGCCCAAAACAGAGATTGATGAATTTATAAAAGGAAACAAACAGAACAGCAAGAACGATCACTATTTTAACTTGGTAACAAAATACAGTAAGCTGATCCACGGATTTCCAAATTACTTCAGTGTGCACTCTGGTGGCATTGCCATCACCAAAAAGCCCATACCAGCATATTGTAGCACCTTTATGCCTCCAAAAGGGTTCCAAACTTTGCACATTGATATGCACATTGCGGAAGCGGTCGGGATTTTTAAATTTGACATCCTTGCCCAAAGGGGGCTTTCAAAAATCAAGAGCGCCATTGCATTGATCAAACAGAACCAACCCACTGCGCCACTAAAGGACATTGATGATATTGAATCTTTTAAAAAGGACTCTGCAATAAACAAGATGTTGGAAAAAGGGGACTGCATGGGCGTATTTTATGTGGAATCGCCTGCTATGCGCGCTTTAATGATCCGTTTGCAGACACAGGATTATTTGGGCTTGGTAGCGGCCAGTTCCATAATCCGTCCGGGTGTTTCCAGTGGGGGAATGAAAAATGCCTATATAGAACGGCATCGCTTTCCCGAAAAACGCACAGAAGCACATCCGGTACTTTTGGAAATAATGCCCGAGACCTATGGAGTGATGGTATATCAAGAAGACGTGCTAAAGGTGGCCCATTATTTTGCGGGATTGAGCTTGGCGGAAGCCGATGTCCTCCGACGGGGAATGAGCGGAAAAGGCAGGAGCAAAAAACAGTTTGACGAATTGGAGAAAAAGTTTTATGAAAACTGCACCAAAAAAGAATACACCAACGCAGTGATCGAAGAAGTCTGGAATCAGATAAAGTCATTTGCAGGCTATGCTTTTCCAAAAGGACATTCGGCCAGTTATGCGGTAGAAAGTTACCAGAGTCTTTATCTGAAAAAATATTTCCCTTTGGAGTTTATGACCGCCGTTCTCAACAATGGCGGGGGTTTTTACAATCAAGACATTTATATAGGCGAAATAATTCGATGTGGAGGCAAGGTGGAAAATCCCTGCGTCAACAATAGTGTCGCGGATAGTTGCATAAAGGGAAAAACCGTATACTTAGGGTTTGGAATGATAAAAAACCTCGACATCCGAAGTATTCAGAACATTCTCCACGAACGACAATTGTACGGTCCTTTTAAAAGTTTCAACGATTTTTTGGACCGGTGCAAAATTGGCTTGGAACCCTTATTGATCTTGATCCGCTTGGACGCATTTAGAACTATGGAGCCCAATAAACACAAGCTGATGTGGTTTGCGCATCTCAACAGCCATTCAACAAAAAAAATGGACATCCAGCCCCAATTGTTCGAATCCAAACGGATAGACTATTCTTTGCCAGTCCTAAGAAGCGAACAACTGATCAATGCTTATGACAATCTTGAACTATTGGGATGCACCCTTCACGATGATTTCAGTTTCTTGGTCCCCGGCAATTACCCCACAACCTTGGCCAAGGATATGAAAGGTTCTGTAAAAATGCAGTTCATTATTCTCGGAAAATTGATCAATTCAAGAAGCATCAAAACTTCAAAAGGGGATTGTATGGCCTTTTCCACCTTTCTGGATCGAGAAGGAAGGTGTTTTGACACGGTGCAGTTTCCCATAATAATGGCAAAATATCCGCTAACGGGAATGGGCATCTACTGGATAAAAGGAACGGTGACCGAAGATTTGGGATACTACGCCATAACCACCGACCAACTTATAAAAGTACCAACACGACCAGACCCAAGATGGGACGAAGCACAAAAGCCGCAACGGGTTTCTGTTGAAAAATAGAAAAATGATAGAGAAACGGACCAGGAGCAGATGAAAAAGACGTTTATAACCGCCCACGTTTTTTGTTTCCTATTTAGGGAATTTATACTTTCGGCTACGTGCAGGACTTCAACAAAAAAGTTAAGGTAGACGAAACTTTATCTAAATTTATTATAGGCCCATTTGGCATTTAATTTTCAACCCCTTATAACATTAAACCTCCATGAATATTATTAGCTATGCTTTTACAGTTATATATGGAGCATTTATGCTTTATATAGGGGGTATCTA
>CAZMDY010000086.1:0-8510 GCA_964565295.1 uncultured Aequorivita sp.
AGCCCGCACCGATGCAGCAAATGTTTGTAATCTTCATTTTATATTAATATGGTTAATTGTTTCATTTTAAATTTTCCCAATACCACCCTATGGCTTCCTCTATTCCTTTTTCGATGGGATGCGAGGGAGCATATCCCAACAGTTTTTCGGCTTTTTCCACCGACGCCAACGAATGGGGAATATCACCTTTGCGATTTGGTCCGTGCTGTATTGACACTTCGGAAATGGCAGGGTCAAAAGTACTTAAATGCTTTTTAAGAAGTGTGGTCAGTTCCAGCAGGGTGGTTCGATCGCCAACAGCGGTATTATACACTTGGTTCAAGGCTTCTTTGTTCGGGGAAACCATTGCCAAAAGATTCATTTGAAGCACATTGTCTATGTAAGTAAAATCTCTTGAAAAAGTGCCATCACCATTGATCACCGGGCTTTTGTGCTCCATAAATTGTTTGACGAACAAAGGGATCACGGCGGCATAAGCTCCATTGGGATCTTGTCGTCTTCCGAAGACGTTGAAATATCTAAGGCCGATTAAGTCCATCCCATAAGTTGTATGAAAAATATCGGCATAGAGTTCATTTACATATTTGGTAATCGCATAAGGGGATAAGGGCTTTCCGATTTTGTCCTCCATCTTGGGCAAATCTTCTGAATCGCCATAGGTTGAACTGCTGGCGGCATAAATAAATCGTTTTGTCCCCGCATCACGGGCCGCAACGAGCATATTTAGAAATCCACTGACATTCACTTCGTTTGAGGTAATGGGATCTTTGATGGAACGCGGGACCGAGCCCAAGGCCGCGTGGTGAAGTACAAAATCCTGATGTTTACAGGCTTCATGACACGTCCGCAAATCGCGGATATCGCCTTCTATCAAGGAAAAATTTTCCATACAAAAATAGGGGGCAATATTGTGCTTGAAACCCGTTGAAAAATTGTCCAAGCAAGTAACCTTGGCATTGAGGTCCAATAAAACTTCACAAAGATTGGATCCAATAAAGCCAGCACCACCAGTAACCAAAATGTTTTTGCCTTCCAGCGATTTAAATTGTTCTAAGTCCATAGATCATAGTTTTGTTAACTCGCTTTTACGTTCAATACTATATTATAGTCTGCCATCTGCATGGTCCAAAACACCCTTTACATCATAGATTATGTTCATTGGCAATTTTAGGGGTTCCAAATCCATATCCAAAAATTCTTTGTGGGCCACGCCCAATACAATCCCATCAAACTTTGCGTTTGGAATTTCCTTGGTACAATTGATGCCGTATTCATGCATTACTTCTTCCGGATTTGCCCAAGGATCGTAGGTCGATACTTTTACTCCATAATCTTCCAAAGCTTGGATAACATCCACAATTTTGGTGTTTCTTACGTCCGGACAATTTTCCTTAAAGGTGATCCCGAGCATCAAAATTTCAGCTCCGTTTATAGAAATCCCCTTTTTGATCATGCTTTTTACCACTTGCGAGGCCACATATTCGCCCATAGAATCGTTGAGCCTTCTTCCTGCGAGAATGATTTCTGGATGATATCCTGATTCCTGTGCTTTTTGTGCCAAATAATATGGATCCACCCCAATACAGTGGCCGCCTACCAAACCTGGACGGAACGGCAGAAAATTCCATTTGGTGCCAGCAGCATCCAAAACGGCTTGGGTATCGATGTCAAGGAGATTAAATATTTTGGCCAATTCATTTACGAATGCAATGTTGATGTCACGCTGGGAATTTTCTATCACTTTTGCAGCTTCCGCCACTTTTATACTTGGCGCCATATAGGTGCCCGCCGTAATCACGGAAGCATAGATATCGTTTATCCTGTTAGCGGATTCAGGGGTGGAGCCAGAGGTGATCTTTAAAATCTTTTCTACCGTATGCTCCTTATCGCCCGGGTTTATCCGTTCTGGAGAATATCCAACGAAGAAATCTATGTTGAATTTTAGTCCACTGATTTTTTCCAGAACTGGAACGCATTCTTCCTCCGTAACGCCAGGATAGACTGTAGATTCATAGACCACAGTATCGCCCGGCTTTAGTATCCTGCCCACGGTTTCGCTTGCGGCATACAACGGAGTGAGAATTGGACGTTTGTTTTTGTCTACAGGGGTTGGAACGGTAATGATAAAGAAATTGCATTCCTGAATATCCATAATGTCGGAAGTACAGAACAATCCGGTTTGTAGGGCGACATTTTTATTTCCGGTGGAAATCGAATTGCCTATTGCGCCCAAAGGATGTGATTTCAACAATACTTGCTGTAGGATTTCATCTGAAACTTCTTTGGTCGAATCATGTCCGTCCTGCAAAACTTCTACCCGCTCTCGGTTAATGTCAAATCCCACTACAGGATATTTGGTCGCAAAAAGTCGGGCCAAGGGCAGGCCTACATATCCCAATCCTATTACTGCAATTTTAACTTCGGGGTTTGGACCATCTTCTAAGGGGGTCAATATTTGTCTCTCTGTATTTCTCATCTGCTTGTATTGATTTTTTTCTTTAAATCACTGGTTCCTTATTTTAGGAACAAAACTGTTTGAAGGATCTGTGGTCGGAAAACAGATTAAATTCAAACCTGTTTTGTTACCAGTTGTTTTTCTAAACGATCATGCCTGCCGCCACTGTTTCATGGGTGGCATCATCAACAAGCACGAAACTACCAGTCACTCTGTTGTCTCGGTACTCATCAATCATCAACGGCCTTGTGGTACGAAGGCTTATTCGCACAATGTCGTTCATTTTGAGTTCCTTATCTTCCTCATTGCGGGCAAAAGTATTGATATCAATTTTATAGACCACATCTTTGATTATTGCTTTTTGCTCATTGCAGGCGTGCATAATGGTATATTTTGCACGCGGTCTGGCGGGTGCATTGTTGAACCAACAGAGCATTGCGTCAAATTCCTGTACGGCTCTGGGCTGGTTGTTCTCCTTTACGATCATGTCGCCACGGCTGATATCGATATCATCTTCAAGTGTAATGGAAATGGACATGGGGGCAAACGCTTGTTCGAGCTCCCCATCCATGGTGTCGATGGTTTTAATCTTTGAGGAAAAGCCCGAGGGCAGCACCACAACATCATCGCCGGTCCTAAAAATTCCACTGGCCACTCGGCCTGCATACCCTCTATAGTCTATGAATCCTTCCCGTTGTGGGCGTAAAACGGTCTGTACTGGAAAACGGGCATCAATCTTGTTGACATCGCTGCCAATGTGCATGGTTTCCAATGCGTGCAACAACGGTGCGCCTTGATACCAATCCATATTTGTAGATCGCTCCACAACGTTATCGCCATTCAATGCACTTATGGGAAGAAACTGAATGTCCTTCACATAAAGTTTTGAAGAAAACCCTTCAAATTGATCGACGATTTTTTGAAAAACTTCTTCGGAATAATCTACCAGATCCATCTTGTTGACACATACCACAACGTGTGGAATTTGCAACAATGAAGCTATAAAGGCGTGGCGTTTCGTTTGTTCTATTACTCCATGTCGCGCATCAATCAATATCAGAGCTGCGTTTGCCGTGGAAGCTCCAGTAACCATGTTTCGGGTGTATTGAATATGTCCAGGGGTATCTGCAATGATGAATTTCCGTTTTGGAGTGGTAAAATACCGATACGCAACATCAATGGTAATTCCTTGTTCCCGCTCGTCTTTCAAGCCGTCGGTAAACATAGCCAGATCCACTCCTTCCAAGCCTTTTTTCTTGCTGGAATTTTCGATGGCTTCGATTTGATCCTCAAATATTGATTTACTGTCAAACAGAAGGCGACCGATCAAAGTGCTCTTGCCGTCATCGACACTTCCGGCTGTTGTAAATCTTAATAATTGGTTTTTATCAATTTCCATACTTTTACACAAATTTTCGGATATACGCGGATTACGCGGAACTCCTTGTTCTTAATTCTTTAATGTATTTACAAATCTTTTCCAAATTAAGCTGGCCTGTCCAAAATTAATCAACAATCCTACTGGAGCATTGACAGACTTTAAATAATTAATAGTTTGGGCTTCATTTGTTTTATGAATGAAGGAAGCCGCCTTAATTTCGATTATAATATTGTCATAACAGATAAAATCTGCAATAAAGTATTTTTTTAAAGGTTTCCCCTGATAGAATACGCTTAGTTTTTTACTAGATTCGTAAGGGATCTGTTGATTATTGAATTCTATTCCGAGTGATTCCTGATAAACCGATTCCAAGAACCCAGGGCCCAGATTTTTATGAACGGTCATCGCCGCTCCAATAATCTTGAAAGTTTCCTGTTCATAAATCAATTTACCCATCCGTGTAATCCCTAGAAATACCCATTCCGTTTCCTATCCTCCATTGCCGTTTCACTGCGTTTATCATCACTTCGATTGCCGCGTTCAGTTTTTTTCATTGTTGAAACTTCTGCCACAATTTTTTCAAGTGTGTCGGCATCAGACTCGATCCCTCCGGTGATTGTAATATCGCCCAGGGTCCTAAATCGAATTCGTTTGGTCTGGACTTCTTCGTTTTCTTCCAGTTTTAAAAATTCTGAAACGGGAATCCACGAATCGCTCCGCCAGACCACTTCGCGTTGATGCGCCAAATAAAGTGATGGAATTTGTATGTTTTCCCTGCGGATATAATTCCAAACATCCATCTCGGTCCAGTTACTGATGGGGAACGCTCTAAAGTGTTCTCCTTCAAAATATCTTCCGTTCAATATATTCCACAATTCTGGGCGCTGGTTCTTCGGATCCCATTGGCCAAAGTCATCTCGATGTGAAAAAATACGTTCCTTAGCCCTCGCCTTTTCCTCGTCTCTTCTTCCGCCCCCAATGGCACAATCTACTTTGTGGCTTTCAATGGCATCCAATAGAGTTGTGATCTGAAGTGCATTTCGTGTGGCATTTTTCCCTTTTTCTTCGGCAACCCTCCCATTGTCGATGGATTCCTGTACTGATCCCACAAGCAGCTGTGCTCCAAGTTCCTCAATCAAATCATCGCGAAACTGGATGGTTTCCGGAAAGTTATGGCCCGTGTCCACGTGCAATAATGGGAATGGTATTTTACACGGATGGAATGCTTTTTTGGCCAAATGGGTGACCAAAATGGAGTCTTTCCCCCCGGAAAACAAAATAACCGGGTTCTGAAACTGGGCGGCAACTTCCCGAAGGATATAAATGGCTTCCGATTCAAGCTCATCAAGGTAGTTCAAATAATACTTGTTCATTATAATTTGATTTTATCTTTAATCTTTCCATAAATTACATCCACAATGGCATCGATGGAATCATTAGTGGTAAACACTTCAATGTCTGGATCCAAAGGAGCTTCGTACGGGGCATTTACGCCGGTAAAATTTGGTATTTCTCCTTTTCTCGCTTTGGCATAAAGACCTTTAACGTCCCTACGTTCACATTCTTCAACAGGTGTATTCACAAAAATTTCGACAAAGTTATCAAAACCAACGATACTTTTAACTTTTTCCCTATCTTCCCGGTAAGGGGAAACAAAGGATGCCAACACCACCAATCCGGCATCGACCATTAAGTTGGCTATTTCTGCGATTCTGCGGATATTTTCGGAACGGTCTTCGGGTGAAAAGGTCAGATTGGAGTTGATGCCTTGGCGCACATTGTCGCCATCCAACAAATAGGTGTGGACGCCCTCTGAATGCAAAGCTTTTTCCAGCGCATTTGCAATAGTGGATTTTCCTGAGCCCGAAAGTCCAGTGAACCAAATCAAAAGAGCGTTATGGTTGTTCAGGGTCAACCGGTCTTTCTTTTTGATGCTGAAATCGTGCGCTATAATGTTTTCTTTCATCTGTTTTTATTTATTCCGGATTGTCCTTCATCATTTTCCGATATGGTATCCAAATTTTTGGATTCCCTCGCAGGAAGGCCATAATCGAATCGATACCAGACACGTTCGTGGAGGTAGTATAGCACCATTTTTGTCAAAAGTTCGGCCATGCCAATTTTTAATCCCAATAGCGGACTTCCGGTGATGATCCAGGAAAGCAACATTGTATCTGCGGTTCCAAGTCCTCTCCAAGTTATGGATTTTGCAATATGACGTATTCTGCTTTCGAGAATTATCCCCGATTTTGAAAGATTGATCCGATACCAGACCCTTTCGTGGAAATAGTAAAGCGCCATTTTCGTTACCACTTCAAAAAGTCCGATCTTCAGCCCTGTAATCGGGTTTCCGGTGATAAACCAGGATAGCACCATGGTGTCCAAGGTGCCCACGATGCGCCAAGTAACGGATTTGGCTATATGTCTTTTACTGGATTTTCCTATCATCTACTTTTTACCAAAAAATGATTGTTCAGCAAATTGGCTTTATTATACTGCATAGGAGCCAGTGTAGTTTGATCGATAACTTCTATGCCTGCGGCGTTACATATTGCGTGACCTGCGGCTGTGTCCCATTCCATGGTCGGGGCATATCGGGGATAGAGATGGGCCAGGCCTTCCGCAACCATACAGAACTTTAGGGAACTTCCCATGGAAACAATTTCCACATCATTCTCTTTCTGGATCTCAGAAATAAACCGTTTTGTGTCTTCATTTAGATGGGAACGACTTCCCACAATTTTTACAATTCCATTCATTGGAGCAGGTTGAATTTTTGCCGCCTTCTCATAAATGGTTTCTATAGAAGTGTTTTCCGAATCCAAAACAATCTTTCTTGAAGCGTTCTTTCCCTCAGTAAAATAGAGCGTTTTTGTTACCGGCACATAAATTACTCCCAGAACCGGAATACCGTTCTCAACCAGTGCAATGTTCACGGTAAACTCACCATTGCGTTTTATAAATTCCTTGGTGCCGTCCAATGGATCGACTATCCAACATTTACTCCAATTCTTTCTATCAGCATAGGGCAACTGTTTGTTTTCCTCACTGATAATGGGAATTTTTGTTGGCAAAAGATATGAATTAATGACCTCATTGGCCATTTTGTCGGCGAGTGTAAGTGGGGAATCGTCTCCTTTTATTTCAACATTAAAGTCCGATCCATATACTTTAAGAATTTCAATCCCTGCATCCAAAGCGGCCTTAATAGCCACCGATAAATCTGATCTCATTGGTTGGTTAGTTTTATTTTAAAATTGAAAGGCAAGGGCAGGATTGGATTTTCCAAAAGTCCTGAACTTCAACTGTTGATACCCCAACGCTTCCAAAATTTTATGCGGCAAAGATAGAAAACTAAGGAGATTAACACATTAATTCCTGGGATTAAATTGTGTCAATAAAATCAAGTATGAAAACCAAATGGCTGCGATCTACTTGGGAATGGAGGGAATGCTTAGATTTCAAAGAAATACTGGCTATCATTGAATTTGATTGAATCCTAATCTATCTCAAACCTAGGCCGAACGTTTCTTTTCAGGAACCAACACTGCTACCCTCTTCAACGCTCTTAACCACCCACGGCTTTTTTAACCATAGGAATTACCTTATCTCCATAAAGCTCAATGCTTTTCATCATGTCATTGTGGGGAGGACCTCCCACATCTATATGCGCCACAAATCGGGTGAGGCCAAAATATTCAATTATCTCAATTATCTTTTCGGCTACCTGGTTTGCATCTCCCATAAAAAGCGCGCCTTCAGGATCCATACCGCCTTCAAACTGCATTTTGGTATAAGGGCTCCAACCCCGCTCGCGACCAATTCGATCCATTTGCGCCGCATAATACGGGAAATAATTGTCCAACAATTCCTGTTGGCTTTCACCTATAAAACTGTGTGAATGGACAGCGATCTCCATTGCGGAAGGATCATGTCCGTGGGCTGCATATTGGGTTTTGTACAAATCGATTAATGGACGGAATTGTTTTGGCCGGCCACCGATGATTGCAAAAATAATGGGAACACCCAGCCTGGCGGCCCGCAAGACCGATTCGGGGGTGCCCCCTACTGCTATCCATACAGGCAATCTTCTTTCCGGCCGTGGATAAATGGTCTGGTTTACTATGGAAGCACGATGCTTACCACTCCAGTTGATTACTTCATTTTTATTGAGCTCTAATAAAAGCTCCAGTTTTTCTTCAAAGAGTGTGGCATAATCCTTCAAATCAAAGCCGAAAAGCGGGAAGGACTCAATAAAGCTACCCCGGCCGGCAGTGATTTCCGCACGTCCGTTGGAAAGTAGATCCAAGGTGGCATAATCCTGATACACTTTTACCGGATCGGCCGAACTCAAAACCGTTACACCACTTCCTAAAATGATGTTCTTGGTAACGCCTGAAAGTGCGGCAAGTACAATTTCAGTAGAGGAAACGGCATAATCGGGTCTGTGGTGCTCACCTAATGATAACACATCCACGCCCAATTCATCCGCGAGTTTTACTTGTTCCACTATTTCTTCCAAGCGTTCGCGGGGACTTTGATATTGTTTTTTTTGCTGATCGTATGTCAAATCCCCGAAAAGTCCAATTCCTAATTCCATATTGTTCTATTTTTTAGTAAAGATAACAACTTGCGACAGTATTGAATTTCGATGTTATGTTAAGTTTGGCAATC
>CAZMDY010000087.1:0-8479 GCA_964565295.1 uncultured Aequorivita sp.
AAATTAAATGGCAAATGGGCCTATCGAAAATTTATCGTAAAATTTGAAATGAGAGTTAATTCTATAATTCGTTCTTGGATCCTAGTTCCCAAATCCACAACGACACAGAAACAGATTGTAACCAAGGTTTTAATTATTATTTTTACAGTTGCTTCTAAAATTTATTAAATGGCTTCAAATATAATTGACAAACTGAAGTGGCGCTACGCCACCAAACGGTTCGATCCTACAAAGAAACTTTCTAAAGAAAAACTGGACATCCTCAAGGAAACGTTTAAACTAACCGCTACTTCCTTTGGGTTGCAGCCAATAAAAATGGTCGTTGTATCAAACCAGGCAATAAAGGAGCAATTGATGCCATTGACTTTCAATCAAGCCCAAATCCGAGACGCTTCCCACGTTTTGGTTTTGTGTATCGAGAAGGAAATAGATGCTGATTTTATTGTTGAACATTTTAAAAGGGTCGAGGAAACGCGAAACACACCGCGGAAGATTTTGGAACCATTCGAGGAGAATCTTGTCAATTCTTTTGCTGAAAAACAATCTAAGGAAATTCGGCAATGGATGATCAATCAGTTATATCTTACTTTAGGTGCTTTGTTGACTGTTTGCGCCATTGAAAAAATAGATTCTTGCCCCATGGAGGGTTTTGAGCCAGAAAAATACAATGAATTATTAGGCCTCTCAGAACTGGGTTTGGAATCTGTAATTGTCCTGCCCGTGGGATATCGCGACAAATCTGATTTTTTTATCAGTCTTAAAAAAGTGCGACGCGAAGTCGATGAACTTACGATTTCAATTGATTAGGGATGTATTTATTTATTGATGGAAAGAAATTGGATGTAAGGATAAATTCCAAGAAAACTATATCAAAATATCTGCTTCCACTAAAATTGGATGTCTTAGTAATTCTCAAGTAATTTTCAATTGCAGGGGAGCGGTGAGTTTAAAACAGAGAATGACTTATTTTTCCGATAGCTGAAATGCCACCACTCTGTACGTATTGGGGAAAATCCGAATTTCTGCATTCCCTCTATCAATAATTTTCTATTGGAGAGGGGCTCTTTTGGCAAATCATAATTATCGATATGTGCTTCCCGCCCAAAAAAGTCGAAATCACTTCCCATTTCAACATAGCAGCCTTCAAGTGTTTCCAAAGTTAGATCTATTGCCGCTCCACGGTTATGGATAGACCCATTTCCGTAGGGATTTCCCACATAAGTTGCCCGTGGTACTTTCGCCCACATCTTTTTCTGCACATCCAAGGGCCGATAGCAGTCGTAAATCCGAATGCGGTAGCCCTTTTTGATAAAATATTGGTTTGCTCTGACCACTGCTTCAGCTACTGTTGGTCGCAAAAGGCATTTTGCGCAGTCGTAAAGTCTTTCTCCAATAAAATTGTTTTCAGTGGCATACCGAATTTCATAGCTAAATTCATCGGAAAGATCTTCGAGATCAACCAAATCGCTCACTTGGGAATAACCCAGTTGGAAACCAAAAGAAAAGAACATTGCAAGTAGAACAACCGGAAGTTTCATCGGATAAATTTAAGCAGAATTTTGGCAGCGGTAAAATAGACAATGGTTAACTTTGAAAAAAATCAGATAATCATGGATGAATTGGGATCAAAAACAGCCTTCATTACTGGAGGAACCAAAGGAATTGGTTACGGAATAGCAGAGGCGTTGATGAAGGAAGGAATTAATGTTGCCATTACAGGAAGAACGCTGGCCACAACCCAAAAAGCGGCCGAAAGATTAAATTCAAATTCCCTCAATAATGCAACGGCAATAGGACTGGCCGCAGATGTGAGAAATTACGAAAGTCTTCAAAATGCGATAAAAGAGGTGAATGGAAAATTTGGAAAAGTGGATATAGTGATAGCAAATGCGGGTGTTGGTCATTTTGGCCCTGTGGAGGAAATATCAATAGAGAAATGGAATGAAACCATAGACACCAATCTTTCGGGTGTATTTTTTACTTTGAAAGCTGGTCTGGACGAGCTGAAAAAGAACAAAGGTTATTTTATAACCATCTCAAGCTTGGCAGGAACAAATTTTTTCAAAGGCGGAAGTGCATACAACGCCAGCAAATTTGGGTTGACAGGTTTTTCCCAAGCGGCAATGCTCGACTTACGGGAACATGGAATTAAAGTTAGTACAATAATGCCTGGTTCAGTTTCAACGTATTTTAATGGAAACCGACCCAAAGATGAAGACGCTTGGAAAATACAGATAGAGGATATCGGCAAATTGGTGGTGGATCTGTTAAAAATGAATCCAAGGACATTGCCCAGTAAAATTGAAGTTCGACCAACCCTTCCGCCAACAAAGTGATTGTTTCGGCACTGGTATCATTTCTTAAAATATGATCACACATTTAACCTGATGTTTAATTATAAAGCCGCCTCAAAATGAGACGGCTTTTTTGGTTATAGAAAGTATATGGATGCGGCCTTATTTCTTGATTACCTTAATAGCACTCGCAGTGTTTCCTGACTGAATCTGCACAAAATAAGTTCCAGAGGCAAGTTCGGGCCAGTCCACTCGATATTCATGTAGGCTTTTTATAGTTTTCAGACTCCTTCCAGTCATATCAAAAATTTCGACCTTACTGATCGGTTCTTGGCATTGGATAAAGAAATGGTCCTTGGCTGGATTCGGATGAATGGAAATATCGACGTTCTTTAAATCGGCCATTCCCAGAACTTCATTTACCGTAATGGCAAGCAATGGACTCTCACAAAAATCTATGGTTTGGCTTACGTAATAAGTTGTTCCATCTACAAGTGGCGTCGAATCCGGCAGTTCGATGGTTCCTGCCGAATCTTCGTACCAAGTAGTTGTTCCGGTAGCAACAAAGTCCAGATCGGTCAACGTTTCTCCAGGTTGAAAATCTTGGAAAGCATCACCGGTTGGCGCACTCGGAATTGGATTTACATGAACTATAACTTCCTCTAAATCAGAAGTACAGGCTGTTCCAGACGATACTTCCACAGTCCAATTATAAAAGAAATAATATACATTGTTGTTTGAATATGAGCTGTTTATGGTGCCGCCCACGACGCTTCCTACGGTATCAATTGGATAAGGGAAGCCGGAATGGCCTGAGCTGAATTCCCTGACCATGGCAGGTCCAGATGCAGCCACCAGATGATAGGTGTTTCCAGCGGTAACATCAAAATTCAAAGGAACTTGAAAAATTCCTGGTCCAGCAGGACATGCCACCGTGACTGTGTCGAGAATGTTCCAATTTTCGTCCAACAATTGCATTTCTAAATTTCCGGGAGTGCCCGATGTTAAATGAACTTCGACCGATATGAGGGAAAAATCCACATCTACATCAAATGTCAACCCCCATGGAGCTGTGTTTGTATTCACTGTTGTTCCATTATTGCTAATTGGAGCCACTCTTGCGCCTCCGGTAAATTGTTGAGGAGCTCCCGCACCGAAATTGGTAGCCTGTACCCAATAGGAAGTGGTAGTGGATAAATTTGGTGTTGTATAGGTAGTTCCAGTATGGATTGGCGTAGTGGCCGAGGCTGTCGGATACCAATTTATCTCATCTCCACTGGAAGTTACAGAAATAGTAGTGTTCTCACCTTCACAGATATCATCAGGGGTTATTACAGTTAAGGATGGATCTGTACAACCGGAATTCACATTGATCCGTGTGAAATATTGTGCGCCTCCCGGAAGTAGCGTAACACTGATACCAGTAGTAGGATCAAGTTTATGGATTCCACTTGAATTGGACCAAAGGATGCTTCCGTCTCCGGTTTCAATAATACCCCGAACTCCTGATTGAGCCCAATAATTTAGCTGCGCGCCGGTTGTTGAATCAAACACATATATTCCGGCAGGATTGTTGAAAGCTGCCACCAATATATTTCCGGAGGCCATTATGTCTATTTGTTGGGTAAAATCGATTGTGTTTGGCGGTACTATATGCTGAATGAAGTTGCCGTTATAATCTCTTTTTTCAATGGGAGAGCCGTTGTTAATGTATGAAATATATACACTCCCATTTCCATCGTCTACAACATCAAAACCTGATCGGCCATCGGTCATAAAATGTCCCAAATGATTGCCGGAAGTGTCGTAGCGAACAATGGCGTTCCCCGGTGCTCCGCCGGAATTTCCACTACTGGTTACCCAAACTTCGGATCCGTCCACTAAATCCAACCCTTTGATGTTGTCCATATTTCCGCTGATATTTGCAATATGATTTTGCGTAAGGTCAAAGCGATAGATCACATCGCTGGCTTGGTCAGTAATCCAAACTTCATTGCCAATTTGTCGGATTGCTTTAGGTGTGGTAGGATTCAAAGGTGTCAATGTTCCCAATAAAGGATCAATAACGGTTCCGTTGTGGTAGTCCAATAAAACAATGTTTTCTCCCTGAATGGCGAGGATAAATTCACTCTGGGAATAGCCCTGGAATAAAACAAAAAACAGTAATAATAGAGGAATAGTTTTTTTCATGATTTATACTTTTTTAAAATTTTCTTAAAGGTAATAAAAAAAATAGTATCCCCTTCTTGATTAGTAAACACGTAATTGGCGATTAATTGGCGCCATTCTTATTGCTGAATAACTAAATCCTGAATAGTCATTGTCAAAAAAAAAGCGATCTTTTCAGACCGCTTTTGAATAGCTGTTTTGAGTTGCGACAGTTTAATTATTTGAAAGCAATGCCAAAAATTTATCCAAATTTGGAAGTATCACAATCCGTGTTCTTCTGTTTTTTGCTCTTCCTTCGCTGGTATCATTTTCAACTAAAGGGGCGTAACTGCTTCTTCCGGCAGCAATAAGTTTCGATGGATCCACACCAAATTCATCTTGTAATTTACGAATAACGGCAGTGGAGCGTTCCACACTAAGTTCCCAGTTGTCCTTTATATATGAACCTGGTCTCACGGTTTGGCTGTCAGTATGGCCTTCGACCATGACCTCAAGCGCAGGTTCGCTGTTTATTACTTGTGCCAACCGGCTCAAAAGGTTGTTTGCTCTCGGATTTACCCGGGCACTTCCAGAACTGAAAAGTAATTTGTCGGAGATGGTTATCATAACAACAGTCTCGTCAATAACGATATTAATATCATCTTCTTCTCCTTCCGAAATCAAATTGGCATCCAAATTCTTTTTAAGATTGTACGAAACTATAAGGTTCATGGAATCCTGAAGTGTCTGGGCCTGTGCCAATTCTTGGGAATCAACGTTTGCCAGTGCTTGTCTCATTTTTACTTTGTCGTTTTCAGAAATCACAATCCCATCAATGTTTTGAAGACGTTCATTGTTGGAATCGGAAAGTGACTGGATCTTTGCGTTGTAGCTTGCCACTCGGTCTTCGATTTTGGCGTATTTAGCTTCAATCTCTTCTTTCTCAAGCTGGGTTTTGGCCAATGTAGATCGTGTATCGTTATATTGGTTTTCAAGTTCAACATATTTCTTTTTTGAAACGCACGAAGTGGCGATCAGCGAGGTTGCAACCAACCCCAGGATAAATACTTTCTTCATTGCAAATAGTTTTAAAGGTTAGAGGCAAATTTAAAAGGAGGCCTTACCAATACTTAGTTAAGAGACCATTATTGTTTTGTTAAATAAAAAAAAGTACGTGAGTAAAAACAGGTTTTAAACACCCAGGGAATTTTGTCACCCGTAATTTGCGTAGAAATCCCGATGAGAAAGATTTTTATAATTGCTTAAAAAACGTAACCTAATAGCCAGTACAGAATTATGAACACTACAATAGTCCCAATGCAGCCACAGGAACCGCCGCCTATCTTTTTTGCGCCCCATCCGGCAAGCAATATTCTAAATAGTTTTTTCATCTTTAAAAATATTATAGAGAACTCTCGGGTTCGTGGGAAATCCTTTTAGACGAAATTTTAAAACCTAAAAAAGGAAATATAAAAACGAGTGCCATTTCAATTCTACTTTAATGAGAGGTTCAATTTTCTCGTTAAAGATAGTTGCTGAAATAACACTCGTTCCTTAAAGTATTCCTAAATTAATGAATGCTAAAAATATTTAAGTAAAATGGTTCTATCCCAAATACTTTTTTAGGATATGGCTTTTCGAAGTTTGTCGCAAACGCCGAATTGCTTTTTCACGGATCTGACGTACTCGCTCACGACTCAGGTCGAATGTGTCGCCAATTTCCTGGAGGGTCATTGGAGGTTGGCCACAGAGCCCAAAATTCAGCTTCACTACATCAGCTTCACGGGGAGCCAAGGTATCCAATGCTCGATTTATTTCAATTCGAAGTGATTCGTGCAGTAAATTTTTATCAGGGTTCGGGCTTTCTCCAGAGCTCAGTACGTCATAAAGGTTGTTGTCGTTCTCTCCTTCCTGGAAAGGCGCGTCCATCGAGAGGCTGCGTGTAGCGTTTTTTAAGGAACTCTTTACTTTAGCTTCACTAAAATCAAGTTCTTTTGCAATCTCTGCAGCCGTAGGAATCCTTTCGAATTTTTGTTCCAAATGGATGGAGGCTTTCTTTATTTTATTTATGTCACCAATTTTGTTCAAAGGTAGCCGTACAACACGGGATTGCTCTGCAATGGCTTGTAATATGGCTTGACGGATCCACCAAACTGCATAGGAAATAAATTTAAACCCCCGGGTTTCATCAAATCTTTTGGCTGCTTTTACAAGCCCTACGTTGCCTTCATTGATAAGGTCTGGAAGGCTCAGGCCTTGGTTTTGGTATTGTTTTGCCACGGAAATCACAAATCGCAGGTTGGCCCGGCTGAGTTTGTCCAATGCTGCTTGGTCGCCTTCTCTGATTCGTTGGGCCAGCTCCACTTCTTCTTCGGCCGTTATCAAATCTATCTTGCTGACATCTTGCAAATAGCTGTTTAAGGATTTGGTCTCGCGGTTGGTTACCTGCTTAGTGATCTTAAGTTGTCTCATAGTGTAATTATGGGTTTAATTTGAAAAACACGGCATAGTACTACATTATCCTGTCATTTCCAAATTGTTAACAAAATTTGTTAAAGTTTATAGTGGCTTTGCTTTTTTAATTACATTGGAAAAAAAAATAAATGAAAAATTTCAAATACATCCCAGCATTTCTTTTCCTTAGTATTGGATTGAGGGTTTATGCCCAATCTCCAACTCATGCACCCAAACCCGATCGATCCCCAGTAGATTTTTCGCAGCCGGCAAACATTGTGCTTTTTATAATACTTCCCTTATTGATTGTTGTGTTTTACTTTATGTGGCGCAACAAAAAAAGAAAGGACGAAACTGAGCAAGAGTAACGTAATTATCGAATAGATATTGAATGAGTTGGTTATTTTTGGTGTAATTATTGTTAACAACCCTTGAAAATTTTGGTTATGTGGAAACATTTTATTTTTCTATTGACTTTAATGGTGTCGGGTTCAGCTGTTTCACAACTGGATTTGCCCAATAATTCCATAAGGTTGAATTCTTCCGAAACTAATTTTAATAGCCCAACGGGGTTTGAAATCCCTGCGAAAAAAGCACCATCCCTTTTAAATACCCGAAATCCCAACACTCCCGATAATTCCGATTTGGGGAAGGAAAAGCAGAAACAGATCGACATGCAAAAAGGCGATGGCTTGCTTGAATATTCGGGCACAAACGAAGCTCCAAAATATTTTACCAAAGACAAAGAGGAGAAAGCTGAATACGGAAAGGATATGTACCTGGGCGATATAAAGACAGATTCCAAGTACGTTACCATTCAATATCGTGATCATGAATATGTGGATGGAGATCGGGTCCGTATTTTCGTCAATGGTGAAGTGACGATTTCCAATGCTTATCTGGAAGGCAATTTCCGCGGTTTCAACCTTACGCTACAAGATGGTTTCAACAAAATTGACTTTCAGGCGCTCAACCAAGGCACTTCCGGTCCCAATACTGCACAGTTGCAGATTTTGGACGAAGTTGGAAATATTCTCGCCTCCTACGAATGGAACCTGCTGACCGGCAGGAAAGCCACGGCCATTGTGGTAAAGCCTTAATGCAAAAAATTGTGTAAAACTCTAACTACCGATGATATAGTGCCTATTTATTTTCCAAAATCCAATTTCCAAATACTGTAACCGATGAAAAAAGTACTGATAACAATTGACTACAATCCCAACTCCGAGAAAGTCGTGAGAATGGGTTATGAACTGGCCCAACTGATGGAAGCCGAAGTCTGTTTGATCCACGTTCTGGCCGATGTTGGCTTCTATGGAATGCAATATGAGCCTTTTATGGGATATGATGGATATGTTTTTCCGGTAGATTATGATATCCAAAACGAATACGTGAAAGTGGCACAAGATTATCTTGACAAAACCAAATCCCATTTAAAAGGTGAGAACATATCGACCCACCTTGCCGAAGGGGATACGGCTAAAAGTATTTTGCAATATGCCGAAAAATGGAACGCCGATTTAATAGTGATGGGTACCCACAGTCATGGCACATTGGAAAAACTATTTTTGGGCACCGTGGCA
>CAZMDY010000088.1:0-8377 GCA_964565295.1 uncultured Aequorivita sp.
GCGAGAGAATATTTTTGCGTCTTTACAAGAGAAGAACTTTGCGTCTTTGCGCCTTTGCGAGAGAACATTTTTGAGTCTCTGTGAGCGAAAAAATTTACGCCTTTGAGCGAGAAAAAATACGGCAATTGCCCTATTGTGCAATCAGCCCTCTTACACCAATTTTGTCTTCATAATAATCACGTATCCACCACTGTGGAGAATTAAAACCTTAAAATTATGAAAACATTCAAAAAAACAATTCTAGTATTAATGGCAGTTGCTGCCGTGAGTCTAACTTCTTGTAAAAAAGATGATGATGGCGGTGGCGGCGGCGATGCTGCTTCTGGCACTGTAAAGGCAAAAGTTGACGGCTCAAGTTATACATCAGAGCCCTCCATGACCATGGCCGTACAAACTAACTCAGGCGGCACCAGCTCCTTGTTTATCACTGCAAACACCATGAACGGCAGGAATATCACCCTCTCAATCAACGGGGGGTTTGAAGGTGTTGGAACTTATGAAATTGGTGGTGGTGCCAATATATTTGTAAATGCAACCTATGTTGAAGTGGACGCCAGTAATCCAACCGATGCTCAGACTTGGTCTGCACCTTTTGACGACACGGTTGCTGGGGAAATCAGTATTTCGGAAATTTCCGACACTTCCGTAAAGGGCACATTTAACTTCAAGGGAAAAAATTCCGACGGTTCATTCAAGAACATCACCGAAGGTTCCTTTAATGTAAACTTTCAATAGATACAACCATATAACGAAAATCTCCAATGTGAGGTTTTTACGTGGGACCGGGAGTGAAATGAAAGTTTCTCTTCCGGTTTTTTTTGCCCACCAGCCTCTCTGACAAGGGGGAAATACGGCAATTGCCCTATTGATTTCGCTTTTTCATTGAAGCATCTTTGAAACAAGATTTAAAAAACTATAAAATGAAAAACCCCATATTTTTTTACACGTTAATAAGCTTCCTTTCCATCATAGGAAATCCAGTTTTCGCCCAAAGTGCTGAGCAACCTGATTTTCGGTATGACACAGGAGCCAAAATAAACGAAATGAACTTAACACAAGGGGGAACAATGGTGGTTGCTACCAACGATGGTCTTGTGGGGATAAAACCAGGTAGCAACCAACTGTTGTTTAATTTTACAGAATACGGAAGGGTAAAGCCGGAGGAGCTATTTTTTGTTCCCAATGCCCCTTATGTAATGGTTTTTCAAGGAGGCTTTGCCAATTTAAGTTCCAAAAAAACCGTCATCGATTATATATCGGGAAAGACGCTTTTTAGCACTGAGAAAAATGGCTGGAAAGATGTTATTACCTGTGATGTTATGATGCCACAAAACAAATTAGTGGTAAGCGGTAATCGTACTTCCAAAGAAGACTATGCAGCCCAAGTAGCAGTTTATGATCTTAATACTGGCATAGAAGATTACAGATTTGATATTGGAGAACCCGGGCGTGTTGGTATTGCTAAAACTTATGCAGTTACAGGCAGACCGCTATTGTTGAAAAATAGTTTGGTGTTGCCAACAACGCAAGGAGTTTTTAATATGAAGGCAGAAACGGGTGAATTACTGTGGCAGAATAAGATGAAAAACATGTACATGCTTGTTGCGGACCCTTCAGAAAAGGAACTCTATGCCTTTGAAAGTGTAAACGATGGTAAAAATAACCGAATCCATAAATTGGGAATTGATGGCACGGAACTTTGGAAAGACGATCATAAAGTAAAAGGTCAGATTGTAAATTTTCAAATTTTGCCTAATGGTATCGCCGTTGTCAGCAATCAATCTGACGGTGGGAACAACAGTGTATTTGCAAGAAGTAACGAATCGAATATCGCATTTTTGAGCGCTACCACAGGAGAAGATCTCTGGGAAAAAGCTCCAAAAACAAAAGGATATGTGCAGCATTTTTATGTAATGGAAGATGGAATTCTCTTTGGAATCTTTCAAGGCGGAATCAATAAAATTTCATTTGATGGAAAAACACTTTTCAAAAAGCCATTAAAGACAGGAGAAAATATTTTGACAATGGCGCACACGCCTCAGGGGTTGATTTATATTACTTCTGAAGATGCTAATATTGTCGATTTAAAAACAGGAGATCAAGTTTGGAATAAACCTTTAAAATACAAAAGAGCTGTTGGAGTTAGTTCCATTTTTGATAAGCGACATAATCGGTATCTAATTAGTGCAGATGAAAATTTATTTTCAGTAGATGCCAATTCAGGAGAAGTGAGAACCTTGGCCGAATCTAAATTTGACGGCAAGGAAGCTCCTTCGCATGTGGAGATTCGAGATGGAGGAATATTACTTACAAGTGAACAAAATATGCTCTTAATGGATGTTGATGGCACAAAGAAATGGCACGAATATTATCGTGCTCCCGGAAAAAGTGCAATGGGAGCAATCCTTGCGGGCGTTATTGCGGTAGCTGCGGCCACCACAGCGATGGCAGCAGCTAATTCATCGATGCAAAATAAACTTGCCGGATATGACAGCCAATCAGAGCGTGATGCGGATTTAGCAGGAGGGATGGCCGTTGCAGCTGGTGCTTCTATTGGTGAAATGCTTAAACGGTTTAAAGCTACGGCCGCAACAAAGGATGATCAATTCATCCTTACAAAACTGGAAGATGGAGTTGGTTTGGTAAAAATAAGTAAGGACACAGGAACCAAAGGAAAAGAAATAATCCTAAAAGACAAAAAACCAGAATACGTTGTGGATGAGATTGGTGGAATATTGTATTATAAGGCCGATAACAATTCAATATTTGCTTATGATCTTAAAAAATAATCACTAACCAGATTATTCTTCGAACCAAAGCGAAGTGAGGAGCGACTTTGGTTTTTAAGACCCCATGTTTAACTATGGGGTTTATTATTTTTTTTGTCTTTTTAAATCATCGGAAATTTTTTATTGCCTGTCAAAATAAAATAAGGCAATTGCCCTATATGGTTAAAAATGAAAATCTGTTATCTTTAAGCTTTAAATACTGCCATAATATGTTTCTGCAAATTGCCATTACCATAATTATACTCAGTTCAATTATTGGGCTTTTGGTTTGGTTTTTTACTGGGAGAAGGGAGTTGGCGCGCCTTCACGATGAACAAATCTCTATGTTGGAAACCGCCATTTCTACCAATCACTTTCAAATAAATTTTAGAAATTCGAATTTGAACAACTACGATTTTTTAAAGCTCAACCTTAATGAAACATTAATAATCCAACCGGAAATCCAAACATAATCTATGAAGCGATTTCTTTTTTGTCTTTTCGGTATTTTTATTTTCACAACTTCCCATTCGCAGGAAAAAAAGATTATTGATTCCATCAACAAACTTTACATTCAAGGGCTGAACATTCCCCAGGATTCCATTGTTTTCCTATTTCAGAATAATTTAAAAAATGCCGAAAAAATTGATTACCAATTGGGAATGGCTGATGCGTATTCGCAACTAAGTTTGGTTTTTGGCTATCAAGGAAAATATGAGGAAAGCGCAAGAAACACTATTGAAGGCATCAAGATTTATGAAAAACTGAACCAAATGGACAGGGTAGCAGATTACTACGCCGAAATGGGTTACAGCATGAAATACCGCGATCTGAAACAGGCGTTATTATATATGCAAAAGGGAAAAGCTATTGCCGAGACCAATAATTTTGAGAACGAATTAAAGGATATTTACAATAATTACGGGGTTCTAAAGGAAATAAACACCGAGCTGGACAGCGCTCTTTTTTATTATGATAAAGGATTGAAAATTAAAATGAAACTGAATGACACCATCGGTATTCCGTACAGTTGGAGCAATATGGCGGGCGTTTTTGGCTTGCAGGAGAATTATTCCAAATCGCGGGAATATTTCAATAAATCACTTCAGCAACGATTGGTGTGGGCAGATTCATTGGGGATTGCAGAAAATTACACACAACTTGGGGAAGTTTTTATTGCTGAAAAAAAATGGAACGATGCAATACCGTTTATTCACAGATCGTTGCCCATTTCGCTTAAAAAACAATATCAAAACCTAACGCAATACAATTACAAAACACTTTCCGATATCTATAAACAGTTAAAGAATACAGATTCGGCCTTGTATTATTTTGAAAAATATTCGGCACTAAAAGATAGTGTCCACAGTGTGAAAATTCAAGAGAATATAGCAAAGCTCAATATTGAATATGAAACGGAAAAGAAGCAAAATGAAATCCTAAAACAACGAGCTCAGCTAGCCGAAAAAGATCTGGAAGTACGCCGAAAAAACACCTTTATTTTTGGAAGTTTAGGGCTTGCAATAATTTTGGGATTATTAGGCTATTTACTTTTTAAGCAGCAAAAATTGAAAAACCGTCAACTTCAAAAGGAAGGCGAATTGAAAACAGCCCTCGCAAAAATTGAAACTCAAAACAAACTGCAGGAACAGCGTCTGCGCATTTCCCGCGATTTACATGACAATATTGGCGCACAACTTACTTTTATCATTTCCAGCATCGATAATTTGAAATATGGTTTTTCAGACATTAGCGAAAAATTGGGTAATAAACTTTCAGGAATTAGCAATTTTACTGCACAAACCATTTATGAATTGCGCGATACAATTTGGGCGATGAATAAGGAAAATATCACTTTTGAAGATTTGCAGGCGCGCATTTCAAACTTTATTGAGCACGCCAATAATGCTTCGGAAATAATGGATTTTTCTTTTGCAATTGCTCCGTCGGTAAATAGGAATCATATTTTTACTTCTGTAGCAGGAATGAACATTTATAGGATAATTCAGGAAGCGGTAAACAATGCGTTGAAATATTCCTCTGGCAATAAAATTGAGGTCCATATTTCAAAACTGGAAAACCAATATTATATTGAAATTATTGATAACGGAAATGGCTTTGACACCGCTTCCGACGAAATGGGAAATGGATTGAACAATATGAAAAAACGCGCTCGCGAAATTGGCGGTAAACTAAAAATAGCTTCGGAACAAAACATCGGAACAAGAATATCTTTAACTTTGGGAAGCCATCGTTAACCGATATCCAGATCGATTCTATCCTCAAAGATAATATATAATTGCTGAATGGTGGAACTCCAATTGTGCAGGATGAAAGAACTTTCGATAAAACCATCACAGATGTCGATATTAAAATGAAAATAAAACACTAGACAAAGAATGAAAATTTAAAACAACCTCAATTAAAATTTGTAGGGTTCAAAAGGAATAACATAAAACCTTATCTTTATTGCAAACAAACTCCATCAAAGATGATAAAGATTGCCATAGTTGACGACAATACGTTCCTTATCCATGCGATCAAGGAAAAACTCTCATTTTTTGAAGATGTTGTTGTAAAGCATACTGCTTTGGATGGCAGTGGTCTTCTAGCCAAATTACAAAATGACCACAATCTTGACTTAATCCTTATGGATATTGAAATGCCGATTCTCAATGGTATTGAAACTACTCAAATAGTCAAGCAGAAATATCCACATATCAAAATAGTGATGCTTACGGCTTTTGACAATGATGAACATATTTTCAATGCCATAAAGGCTGGGGCGGATGGATATTTGCTAAAAGAAATTAACCCGAAGGATTTATATAAGGGAATCCGGGAAACCTTAAATGGTGGCGCGGCGATGAATCCTTCAATAGCGATGAAAACATTAAAATTGCTCAGGAATCCTATAGATATTAAAAACACTTACAACCAAGAGGAAGTTTCACTTTCAGATCGAGAAGTTGAGGTTTTGGAACAGTTAAGCAAAGGCCTGAGTTATACCGTAATCGCTGGCCATCTCTTTATTTCGCCAAGCACTGTTCGCAAGCATATTGAGAATATTTATAAAAAACTACAGGTGCACAGCAAAATTGAAGCGGTTCAAAAAGCGAAGAACCACAATATTATATAGAAAACCTGGTTTTTTCGATTCTCATCTTGGCTATAAAGAGCCCAAAAAACCACCAATTTTCAATTGGTGGTTCAATATAAAAACTTCAGTCAATTATTGTCTAGCATAAGTAGATACAAACACATCACCTTCATCAACACTGGTGATTTCAAGAGTGGTGTTTGTCAATGTGGTTATTTCAGCGGTGTCTGTAACACCAAACATCACAATGGTTATCGTATTGCCATTTCTGGTGTAATTTCCAGTGTATTCAGATGTTTCTTCACAGTTCTCTCCGAAATATTCGGTGACTTGAACAGTTGTAGCATCAATGACCAAAGTGGTTTTTAGATCGCACTCATCAAGGACTTCATTCATTCCGTTGTATTTTTCAGCGGTCAATTTCCAGGTTCCGGTGAAAGAGGCGCTGTCACTACTGTCGTCGTCTTTGCTGCAGCCAACAAGTACAACGGCCATTAAAAGGAAAAGGCTTAAGGTTTTCATTAATTTCATTAGGATATGTTTATTGTTAATAAGGTGGCTGAACTAAGTTTTTTCTTTTAATAAACAATCTATTTTCTGTAAATCTTATTTTTTTTTTGATTAATAGGAATGAAGGCCTAGATGGTTGTCAGTTTAAATTAAATTGTAATTTAGCTCTTCTAAATAATTTTTTCTTTTGAATCGCCCCTTCTTAATAAAATAAAAAACCAATGAAAAACCTGTACACACTTAGTTTGATTATCTTTTTACTTTTCAATTTCTCCTTGTTTTCACAAGACAAGAATAAAGTCATTGATGGAGTACTCGAAGAATCCTATAGTAATTCGCAATTGGAAATCCTCGCCCATGAATTACTGGATGATATTGGTCCGCGATTGGTGGGCACTCCCCAGATGCAAAAGGCGCATGATTGGGCTGTCGAAAAATTCGAGTCTTGGAACATCTCTGCAGAAAACCAGCAATGGGGCGAATGGAAAGGTTGGGAGCGAGGAATCACGCATATTGATATGATCCATCCAAGAGTGCAGACCTTGAACGGGACCCAATTGGCATGGAGCCCTGGAACAAACAAAAAAGGAGTGACTGCAGAATGTATTGTCCTCCCTACGATTAAAGACTCTTTGTCTTTCCAAAAATGGCTTCCCCAAGTAAAGGGAAAATTTGTGATGATTGCCATGAAGCAGCCTACCGGCCGGCCAGATGATAATTGGAAGGAATGGGCAACCCCTGAATCCTTTGAAAACATGAAGCAAGAAAGGGAGGTCCAAACTAAAGCTTGGTATGAAAACATAAGAAAAAGCGGGTATGACCGCCGAACCATCATCACTGCATTGGAGGATGCCGGAGCGGCTGGGATCATTGATTCCTATTGGTCAAAAGGATTTGGGACAAACAAGATTTTCGGAGCCCGGACCAAAAAAATTCCAACAGTCGATATTCAATTGGAAGACTACACTATGCTCTATCGAATGGCGGAACATGGCGACAGGCCAAAACTTCGGATTGTTGCGGAATCAAAAGATTTGGGCAGGGTTCCGGCTTTTAATACCATTGCAGAAATAAAAGGAACCGAAAAACCTGAAGAGTATGTTATCCTTTCGGCCCATTTTGATTCGTGGGACGGCGGAACCGGCGCTACCGACAACGGAACAGGAACGCTTGTGATGATGGAAGCAATGCGAATTCTTAAAAAAGTGTATCCAAACCCAAAACGTACCATTTTGGTCGGACTATGGGGAAGCGAAGAACAGGGACTAAACGGTTCTTCAGCTTTTGTGGAGGATCATCCGGAAATTGTGCAGAACATCCAAGCGGTCTTTAACCAAGATAATGGAACTGGCCGTGTAGCGAGAATCAATGGCGCAGGATTTCTGCATTCCTATGCCTATCTGTCGAGATGGCTTAAAGCGGTGCCCGACACCATAACCCAACATATTGAGACAACCTTTCCAGGATGGCCAGCACGGGGAGGCTCTGACAACGCTTCTTTTATTGCAGCTGGAGCCCCGGCATTTTTCCTGAGCTCACTGAGTTGGGACTATTGGAACTATACCTGGCATACCAATTTGGACACGTATGACAAAATTGTTTTTGACGATGTGCGGAACAATGTGATATTGACTGCCATTTTAACTTATATGGCATCTGAAGACCCTGAAAGATTCTCTCGCGAACAAATTATTATGCCAATAGATGAAAGAACAGGGGAGCCACAAAAATGGCCCACACCAAGAGTTCCGGAAAGAAAGGGGGGGATGTAAGAATTGGAAAATAGAAAACCAAAATCCACGAATGCAAGCTAAACATTCGTGGATTCGTGGTTAAAAGATTCATCAAAGCCTACTCTACTCTACAAGAAATGGTTGAGGTCTTAAGTGTTTATAAATTAAATACTTCCTTCACTTTATCGACGTAATCTAAGTTTTCCCAAGTGAAAAGTTCCACTTCCTTTTCGATTTTTCCGTTATAAGGGCTTTCAAAAGTTTTG
>CAZMDY010000089.1:0-8329 GCA_964565295.1 uncultured Aequorivita sp.
CCTCGTTGCTTTCACTTGTTTTTGCCATTGGTTTTATATTGTTCAGTGGTGATCTACCAAAAGTTTTCCTGGATTTTGACAATTTGGACCAATTTGCTGACAACACGGAGGTTGTAACCCTTGCTTCCCAATTGTTGATTATAGCAGCGATATTTCAGTTTGCCGATGCCCTCCAAGTGGTGGCGCTTGGGGCATTAAGGGGAATGCAGGATGTAAAACTGCCAGCGGTTTTTACATTTATAGCGTATTGGATTATTGGTTTTCCCATTTCATACTATCTAAGTATGTACACCTCTTTGGAAAGCATGGGAATCTGGATTGGGTTGTTGGGAGGGCTTACTGCCAGTGCAATCATGCTGTTCATTAGATTCAATTATCTGTCGAATAAATTGATAAAACAAGGAGCTGCGTAAAAAATGTACTATCGGACCATAATTATTGAATTTTTAGAGTTTAAAAGAATATATTTGAAGATTCAGAGTCAAATAAGGACATTCATATTGAATGTAATAATTTGAATATCAAAATCTTATACTGTTTTGATTAAAAGGTGATTAACATATAATATATCTCAAAAACTTAATACTCATGGATTTTCCAAAATATTTATTGGGCGACAATAGTGATTATCCCACAGCAATATTCATTATTCATACGGAATTCCCACGTTTCATCATTAATCTCGAAAACGATGAGGTGGAGTGGTTGGAAGATTTTGATAAAGAGGATGAAAGAGAACTTGAAGCCGAAGCGGAATCTTTGATTCGAGAGGCAAACGATTTTTACGATCGGGAGATTGCACGCTATGAAGAAGATTGATTGTCTTTAATTTAGAAACTGAAATGCTCGACCAACTCTTATATTATGATACGCAGTTATTCCTTTTTTTAAACAATCTTGGAAGTGAGCCTTGGGATGGATTTTGGCGGTTTATTACCCATAAGTTTTCTTCAATACCATTATACATCCTTCTTCTTTATCTTGTTTATAGACAGTATGGAGCTAAAGGAACGATAGTGGTTGTTGTTTGTGTGGCCTTGATGATTACCGCTACTGATCAGATTTCCAGTCTTTTTAAATATGGGATTCGGCGACCCCGCCCTTGCCAAATTGAGGAGTTAAAAGAATCCATGCGTTTTGTGGCCAGTGGATGCGGACGATATGGATATTTTTCTGCCCACGCCGCAAGCTCTATGGCTGCAGCTGTATTTTTGGGCCTAAGCCTTCAAAAATGGTATAAATATTTACCCTTCCTCTTGCTTGTGTGGGCAGTTTTGACCGGCTATAGTCGAATTTACCTCGGGGTTCATTACCCTTTGGACGTAATTTCTGGAATGGCATTTGGTGGCCTGACGGGTTGGTTGTTCTATCTTATCCAAAAAAAAGGACAGAAGCGATTTAATAAAAAATGGGAATTTAATTAATTTAAGAGATGAGCTATGCGCTTTTTTCTATTTGGTAATGTATATAGTTTCGTTTTATCCATAAATAAACAAAACACGCTGTCAACGAACCAAAAATTCGGTTCCAAATACCAAATTTTCCTTTTCCTCCCGATCTTTGGAAATGCCTTACAGGAACTTGGTGCAACTTGCCATTCTGCAGCAAGACCAAGGCAGGCAAAAATCTGTGCATACCTTTGAACATTGGGATGCGTTTTGCAATATCAGTGTTTAGTACCTTCAAGGGACATCCTGTATCCTTTATTCCGTCCTGCGTGAAAATCCGTCGGATTGAATTGGCTATTTTTGAGGAAACCTTTTTTACAATTCCATCCTTTCTATGTTTTCGGTAGCCCGTGATCAAATCGAATTCCCCGGCAAATTCCAAAAGCAGATTGAAATCTTCCGGAAAAGTCTGTAGATCACTGTCAATATACCCTAATAAAGGCGTTTGAACCCAGTCGAATCCTGCTTTGAGTGCGGCACTTAATCCTAAGTTATTTTTAAATGAAATAAAATGGAATTCCCTTTGGCGTAGGCAGATTTCCTCAATAAACTTTTCACTTTTGTCCGTGGAGCCATCGTTTACAAAAAGTACAGAAGTAAACTTTGGAGCAGTGGAACAGTATTCAGCTAATGCGTGCTCCATCCGAAGCAGATTTTCTTCTTCATTATAAACTGGCACGATAATGGTAAACTCGGTCATACTTTCTGAAAACTGATTTTTCACAAATTTAGTTTTTTAAACAAAAGAAGTTGGCAAGTGTGTTCTTCAAATTCTCCATTGTCTACCATCCATATAATTTGGCCATTCCCAGGTTCTTCGGAAAAAAGAAAAATATAACAACGAAATAATGCGCAATAATCTTTAAACTTGTGCCCTTAAAATTTACAATGCGAAATTTTTTTAGAATCAACGAATATGCGGTAATGCTATATAGGCTGTTACTTGCCTATTTCTTCTACTTTATTGCTAGGGCGCTGTTTTTTTTGTACAATAAAAGTTTACTGAATCTGGACAGTTTTGGAGAATTCTTGAGATTGTCTTTCTTCGGAATCGCGTTTGACACAACCGCAATTCTATATTTAAACTCGCTGTTCATTCTGTTTTCCATTCTTCCACTTTTTATCAACACCTCGCGTGGTTACCAAAAGTTCCTGTTTTCTGTCTATTTTGGTTTTAACCTAGTGGGTTATGCCTTGAATTTTGTTGATTTTATTTATTATAAATACACCTTCACCAGAACTACGGTGGTGGTTTTGGATCTTTTAAAGAATGAATCCAATGGCCTAAATATGTTTTTCAGATTTCTGACTGATTATTGGCATGTTTTTGCGCTCTTTTTTTTAATGGCATTTCTTTGGATTTATTTATATAAGAAGGTAAAGGTGAAACATGCCATTCAGCCAATTCGTAAATTCCGTTACTTATTTTCTTCGTTGATAGGAATTGCAATTTTTGGAATTTTGGTAATTGGTGGGATTCGAGGGGGCGATTTTAAAAAGAGCACACGTCCAATAAATATGTTGGATGCGAGCAGGCACGTCAAAAAAATTGAGCATACCGACATTGTTTTGAATACGCCTTTTGCGTTTATCAGAACATTCAATTCAAATTCGTTCAAGGAAATGGATTTTGATGTCCCCCAAGCAACGGTTGCGAATTTAATCCAACCTATTAAACAATATTCCAACAACAATAAAACAACTCCAAACATTGTGCTTTTTATCACGGAAAGCTATGGAAGGGAATACTGGGGCGCTTTTAATAAGGATGCAAAAATCGCTGACTACGAAAGTTTTACGCCATTTTTGGATTCCTTGGCAGACCACAGCCTGATTTTTTCCAATGCGTTTTCCAACGGAAGCAAATCCATTCACGGAATGTCGTCCGTTCTGGCTGGTATCCCATCTTTTAAAAATGCGTTTACTTCTTCCTCTTATTCAAAACAGAAAATACAATCCTTAGTTTCAACCTTACAGGAAATGGGATACGACTCTTCCTTTTTCCACGGCGCCCCCAATGGTTCGATGGGGTTTTTGGGCTTCGCAAATATTCTTGGCTTTGAGCACTACTACGGGAAAGAAGATTATAATAATGATAACGATTTCGATGGATCATGGGGAATTTGGGACGAACCTTTTTTTCAGTATATGAAAACAACTTTGGATAAGAAACAACAACCTTTTTTCAGCACCATTTTTACAGTTTCCTCCCATGAGCCTTATGTGATCCCTGAAAAATATGAAGGAAAGTTCCCCAAAGGATATGTTCCTATGCACCAATCAGTAGGCTACACAGATTATGCTTTTAAAAAGTTTTTTGAGACGGCCAAGCAGGAGCCATGGTTTGACAACACCATTTTCGTGATAACCGCCGACCATGGAAATCAGATTCATTACCGAGATTATTACAGTAAAGTCATTAATCGCACCGCAGTTCCAATTTTGATTTACAAACCTGACGGAACCTTCCAAGGCGATAAAAAGGACCTTGCCCAGCAAATGGATATTTATCCGACAATTCTGGATATTGTGGGCTATGACAAGCCTTTTAGAAGTTGGGGCAGAAGTTTAGTGGCAGCGGAAACGATAGAGCCTTTTGTGATGAACGGTACGGATTATTACCAAGTACAAAGAGGAAATTATATTTGTATATTTAACGGTGAAAAAACTATTGGGTTTTACGACATTCAGGACAAGGGACTTGAAGAAAACCTTATCGCCAATAGAAATGATGAAATGGACAAACTGGAACTTTTCTGCAAGGCATTTCTTCAAGATTATTATGAACGAATCATAAATAAAAATTTATAAGAATAATTTAAAATCTCCAAAATGAAAAAAACAGTTCTGATTGTTGTTGCCGCTTTTATACTTATAGCGGTAGGGAAATATGTTTATGACACAAACATAAACCATAATTTCAAGGCGGTAACCGAAGGCAAAGTTTATAAGTCAGGAGCCATTCCGATTGATGAATTGCCAGAGTATATAGAAGAATACAATATTAAAAGCGTGATCGATTTGCGTTTTCCCGGAACCGATGATCTAATAAACAACCCGGAAATTCCGGAAGAATTATTGGACGAAAAAAATGCGATTGCCAAGATACCGGGCGTAAATTACTTTAATATTGGATCGGAGCAAATACCAGAGGACGAAACAGTTGAGCGATTTCTAAAGGTAATGGACGATAGTCTGAACTATCCAGTCCTGATTCATTGTCATCACGGAGAGGGCCGAGCCATTCTATTTTCTTCGATCTATCGCATGGAATATGAGAATATGCCCAATGAGGAAGCTCGCGAAAACAGCCGTTTCATTGTAAAATACGGAAATTTTGATCACGGAACGCCAAAAGGAGAATACATTAAAAAATACAACAAAAAAAGAGTAGGCCCACAGAACAATCCAGCTTTAAAATAAAGATAAAAAGATCGATTATTGTTGTGTGAGAAGCAAAAGCGTTTCTGCTGCCTCAAAAGGCGTAGTTCTGTTTTCTTCCAAGGCATTTAACTGTTCTTGAAGCGCAATTTTGACTTCAGGTTTTTCAAAGAAATCAGTTTTTAATTGGCCTTCTATAGTCTGCATTAACCAAAATTTGTTCTGCTTCTGTCGTTTTTGTTGGAAATAGCCATTGTCTTGGACCAATTCCAAATACTCATTGATTACGTTCCAAACTTCGTCTATTCCCTTATTTTCAGTAGCGCTGCAAAGTAAAGTCTTTGGGCTCCATTGACTCTCTTTGGCTGGATATAGGTGTAGGGCCCTTGCAAATTCATTTCTCGCCATTTTAGCGGCCTTTTGGTTTTCACCGTCGGCTTTATTGATTACTATGGAATCGGCCATCTCCATAATTCCCCGTTTTATTCCTTGAAGTTCATCGCCCGCCCCGGCAAGTTTGAGCAACAAAAAGAAATCGGTCATCGAATGGACGGTTGTTTCACTCTGTCCAACCCCTACGGTTTCAATGAGAATAACGTCAAAACCAGCGGCTTCACATAGAATAATGGTTTCCCGTGTCTTGCGAGCTACACCACCTAAGGTGTCTCCACTGGCGGAGGGTCGGATAAATGCATTTTTTTCTTTTACCAAATCTTCCATTCGGGTTTTATCTCCCAAAATACTTCCTTTACTAATACTGCTGCTTGGATCAACGGTGAGCACTGCAACTCTTTTTCCTTCAGAAACCAGTAGTTTTCCAAAGCTTTCTATAAATGTGCTTTTTCCAACTCCAGGTACCCCGGTAATTCCAATTCGGATAGAATTATGGGCATGGGGAAGACAGGCACTGATGATTTCCTTAGCCAAATTTTTGTGTTTCTTAGCTGTGCTTTCAATAATTGTAATCGCTTGGCTTAAGACGGTTTGGTCGTGCGCAAGAATTCCCGCAACAAAATCAGATAAAGTGGGCATATTTTTTCTATTCCGGCGAAGTCTTGCCACCAACTCCAAATTAAGGGGACGTGGCTGGGAAACACCTGATTTTTCTTGCAGTGCGCCGATATTTTTTTTCTTGGTTGCCACGAAGTTAATTTAGGACAAATTTATGAATATGTTCTTTCTTATACCGTACGAAGGTAGTATCTTGAAAATTAATAACCTTAAAATAATTGTGAAATGAAAATATTATATGAAGCTTCCGCAACTGCCGTCGGAGGCAGAAACGGCCATGTTACCACTGAGGATGGGAAAATTGATCTTCAGTTGTCGGTACCCAGAGGTCTCGGCGGCGACGGCGGGGAAGGGACAAACCCAGAACAACTTTTCGGAAGTGCCTATGCGGCTTGTTTTGGTGGAGCCGTTCAAATGGTGGCGAAGAATAAAAATATTGAACTCGACGACTCCATGAGTGTTACCGCAACCATCGAAATTGGTAAAACAAAGGATGGTGATCTTCAATTGAGAGCAACACTTGACTGCTATCTGCCTGGAATAGCTGTTGAAACGGCGGAGGAATTAGTAAATGAAGCGCATCAGGTTTGCCCGTATTCCAGAGCTACGAGAGATAATATAACAGTAACCTTAAATCTTCTTTTGGACGAATGATTTTAAATGCCCATTAAAAAAGCCCTTGAAAAAAGGGCTTTTTTATTAAATAGCTTTAAGGTTTATTACCTTCCCACCTTTATCGGTTTTTGGGGGTTCATTTTTGTCTGGGAGCTTATTTTTTCCGGCTTCCACGAAGGGACTATTTTTGTTTTGCTGGGCGGCCTGTTTTATATACCACTCCAACTGGAATTTATGTTTTTCCAGTAATTCCAAAATTTCTTCGGGAAGCTGTCGGCGTTCCAAAAGTTCATCATATCTTTTAATATTGTTCCTATCCCTGGATATACAGGATTCGATAATGACTTTGGCATCAAAGGATTCCAAAGCTTCTTTGATTTCTTGCCATGAACGCTCTAAATTTCCTTTTTCAGCGTCTTGTTTTAACGGCTCAATATCACGAGAATGTAATTCATTGGAAATATCGTGGCTCATTCTGTTTCGCTCAACGGCCATATAGTTCAAAAAACGCTTCAATTCGGTCGTCTGGGCATCTTGGGCTGCATTATAATACAGCTTTTCAGCCTCAAAACACGCAACGAGCAATCGATTCAATTTATCAAAATCTTCGTACTTCTGTTTCATGACTGTTCAATTTATTCAAAAATAATATAAAAAACCATATTTCAATAGTTTAGGGATTTAATGTTTTCATAAAACAATTCCCCTTTATAAAAAATGAAATTTATCCCTTAGAAATTTTAATTTTCATCAGAATTGTATAACCTTTTTTTAAAAATTGGAATCAGGTAGGAAATGGAATACCCATAACCAACACCAAATTCACTATAATCGTATGTGCGATTGAATCCGGGAATATAAAGGTTCCCAAAATTATGAGGCTCGGTTTCGGCAATTTTACTTTTCAATTGAAGGTTTATGGAAAGGTAGAGATTGTTTAAAACCTCGGTTTTTACACTAAAAATAAACTCTACCCAATGGGCTGTCAAGTTGTTGAATTCTATTGGAGTATTGACCACTTCAGGTGGAAATGCCGGGTTATCTGTATATATTCGGTAACTTAAAAGTGTTTGGTCGAAAGTTGAAAATCCATATCGCAGCCCTAAATTGATGGAGTTTTCCATTCCCAGCCAATTTTCATAGGCGTTGTAATCAAAGCCTATTTTGGCATAACTGCCACTGGTTTTTGAAGAAACATAAGGTTCAATCCAATCTTTCTTTTCGTTGCCCAGTTCCAGGGCTGCATAAAATCTTTTGGTTACCCGAAAATCAGCCATAATCTCAAGGCCAGTGTAACCGCTTTCCAAAAGTGAGCGCAACGGTTTGGCCAAATCCACACCTATCCGCAGCCCGTATTTTTCAATTCGGGGCAAGGTGTCGCCAGATGTTTCTTCATTTGTTTGCGCCGTACCCGGCTCAGCAATGAAAAAGAAGCTAATGAAAAAAAGTAAGATGTGCGCTTTTCTCATCTCTGATTGTATCTCTGTTTGTTTTGATGTCCAATATCCAGGCTTCGCCGGTTTCTTCCAAAATTTCCTTGACGCCTTGAAATTCAGTTTTAAATCCACAAGCCCTGTTTACATAAAAATCTGCTCGACTATAAATGAAACTCACTTTATCAATATTCACAATGGTGTCATTTTCTGTGAACAAGGTTTTACTAAAAATATATTTGGAAGTATCTGAGGTAGTGCTTAATGGAATGGCAATGGAATCTGTGGTGGACATTGGTAGAACAATCATTGGGTTTTCATAATCCGTCGATACGGTTAATCCCTCAATACTTTTTCGGAGTTCCCGATTCGCATTGTCCTTAAAAACAATAATTAATTTTGGAGTGGTAGCTGTTCCTTCTGGGCATAAATCATCACGGG
>CAZMDY010000090.1:0-8305 GCA_964565295.1 uncultured Aequorivita sp.
CTTATGTAAATTCTGTTTCAATCCCATAGCAATTATCCTATTTCTTTAATCATTAGATCAAGCCCTTTTCGTATAATGGCTTGATGTGGTTGTTTTGAAACGCACACAAATTCGGTCAAAGCAAAGTCCTCTGGAGCCACCTCATACATTCCCAAGCCTTCCATCTCATCCAAATCCTGGTACATGCAGGCTTTTAGAATATGCAAAGGATAAATATCAAAGGGAAAAACCTTTTCGTAGTTTCCAGTCAACACAAATGCTCGATGTTCTCCGTTGGTATTGGTGTCCAAATCATATTTCTTGTTTGGTGCCAGCCAAGAAAAAGTTAGCGCCCTTGACACCGAAACTTTATCAAAAACCGGTTTATTCCATCCAAAAAACTCATAATCATCTCCTTCTGGAATAACGGTGACCGTATTGCTATAGTACCCCAAATGTCCTTTCGGCGAAATCTTGGCGCCCGTAAGCACATCACCGCTGATCACTCGAACATTTTCAATTTTAAGACCGGAATCATATAGAAAAGTGGACACTTCCGCTCCAATTCTTGTTTTATAATATTTTGGAGTCTTCACTTCGGAGCCCGAAAGCGCGATAACACGTTCAGGATTGAATTTCCCCGTAAGCAATAATTCGCCAATGATTACGAGGTCTTGCGGTGCAATGGTCCATACGATTTCGTTTTTGTTGACCGGCGCTATTTTGTTTATTTGGGTGCCTACATTTCCTGCTGGATGCGGCCCCGAGACTTGGTGCACTATAATGTCCCTCAATCCTTTTAAAGGTGAGTTTCCATTTTTATCGACCCCTACATGGACTTTTCCGGAAGTGAGCTTACTTAATGCAGTTACTGCGGCCTGAAGTTCCTTTTCTTTCCCTTTCAATGAAAAGTCGAGGTCATTTGCCAAAGGCGCAGTAGTGAAGGCTGAAATGAAAATATCTCGCGGTTCCTGTTCCGTATTGGCAATTACTGCATAGGGGCGCTGCATAATGAACGGCCAACATCCGGCCTCCAACAGGCGGGTCTTAATGGCCTCGGCACTTGAAGCGTCCGGACTCAAAATTCCAAAATCCCGATACGTATCCTGCGGGTCTGCCTCAATGATGATATCTGTGATCACACGTTTTGCACCTCGCTCAATTTTGGTAAGTGTTCCGCTCACTGGCGAAACAAACTTTAAACGCTCGTCGCTTTTGGAATGAAAAATGGTATCGCCAACCTGTACTTTTCCTCCCTCCCTAACCACCATTCTTGGGATTATTAAATGAAAGTCGGATGGTCTTATCGTAAATGTTCTGGATCGAGGGGCACTGGCAAGTGTTTTGTCTGCCTCGCCCACTAACTTAATGGTAAGACCTTTTTTGATTACAATGTCTTTGGACATATCTATGGGTATTAATAATGTCTGTTTTACCCCGCTTGTTAGGTGTGTTATCCCGAACGGAAATTGGAGCGCACAAATTTAAAAATTTAAAAGACTATTGCCCAACAAAAGGATAAATTTTATTTGTGGTTATAATGCCTTTGAAAGTGAAGCCATTTCGAGCATGAAAGCACCTAAAAAGGGAATGCCTATGTTTCATGTTTTTCACTCAAACATTACGTATAGTTGTATTTCATATGAGCATATTTCCATCGGCAACAAAAAAATGTTTTATATTAGCTTTTTATTTCAAAATTATGCCAAAACCCATCTTTGTTTATCTGTTTTCCTTCTTTATTACTTTCTCCGTCAGCGCCCAAATTTTTCAAAAAATCGAACCGTCCTATATCAGCACAATTCAGTTTCGAGGTGCGACGGATCAAAGCCAGCTTCCCATAATCCGTTTGGGAGAACGTTTGCAACTTTCGTTTGACGCTTTAAATGGTAACGAAGAGGACTTTTATTATTCAATTACACACCATAATTTTGACTGGACACCAAGTGATCTTTCCAAAAGTGAATATTTAGACGGTTTTGACGAGGTCCGAATCACCACATATCAAAATTCATTGAATACGCTTCAGCCCTATTCACATTACACCTTAAGCATTCCCAACCGGAACACCCGCCGACTTTTGAAAAGCGGAAATTATCTTTTGAGTATTTCCGACAAGAATGGCGATTTGGTTTTTACAAGAAAATTTATGGTGGTGGAAAATATGGCCTCTGTAGGAGTGGAAATCAAACGATCGCGCGACCTTCGGAAAATCAATGAAAAACAGGTGGTCCAATTTACCGTAAATTCTCCTAACCTACTTTTAATAAACCCCAAACAAACGGTAAAAACATTGGTGTTGCAAAACAGTAACCTAAAAACAGGAATAACGGACCTGGTGCCTCAATATACAATGGGCAACGAATTAATATACAAATACGATAGTGAAGCTTCTTTTGGAGGAGGGAATGAATTTCTTGCTTTTGACAACAAAGACGTTAGATCGGCTGCCAATGGGATTCGTTCAGTCGCATTGACGGACATATATGAGAATTATCTTTTTACGAACATTCCGAGAAAAGACCGACCATACACCTACAATCCAGATATTAACGGAAATTTTGTGGTTCGAAATGTGGACGCCCAAAACCACAACATAGAAGCGGAATATGTCCGAATGCACTTCAACCTTCAATATTTTGACGATTTGGCTGACAAAGAATTGCACATTTATGGCAATTTCAACAATTGGACCATCGATGGCAGCACTTATATGGAATATAATCCACAAACCGACACCTTCCAAAATTCACGACTTTTCAAACAAGGTTTCTACAACTATAAATATGTTGTGGTAAACCGGGACGGAACCATTGATGGCGGTGCAGTAAGCGGCGACTTCTGGCAGACGGAAAATGACTACACTGTCATCGTATATTTTCGCGATCTTGGCGCCAGGTATGACCGGATCATAGGAATGGGAGCGGCCAATTCCGTAGATATCAAAAGCAATTAGGCACCTTCAACCATTTGGACTGCCCAAATTGTTATTCGAAATAATGAAATATTGCAACACATCCAAAATTTATATTATAGAGGAGGATATCAGTCATTATTTAAATTTGTAATTTTAAGCACAATATTCTTTCTGAGTTTTTTAACCGCTACGGGGTTGTTTTTAACAACCTGCGAAACATTTTATTATAAACATGGTACAACAGGTAACACAAGGAATAAAAATTTCGGTAAAAACTAAGCATGAAGGTCCCTTTCTCCAAAATCAGACTTTGAAACAGGCATTTTCATATACCATTACCATAGAAAACAAAAGCAAGGATACCGTCCAGCTCATTTCAAGGCGCTGGAAAATAAAAGACTCCCTTTACGATAAAATCGTAGTGAAAGGAGATGGCGTTATTGGAAAGAAACCCATTCTATCCCCGGGTGAAAAGCACACCTATACAAGTGGATGTTTACTCCATTCCTCTATAGGAGCAATGAAAGGCCATTTTGATATGGTCAATTTAACCACTAACAAAGCATTTAAAGTGCCCATCCCCTTATTTAACCTAAGCGCCCCATTCTCAATTAATTAATAGTAGGGAACGGGAGGTTTCCGAGGTCTCTAAATCTTCATAAAACATTTCTACGGCATCCCCATTTCTCACCAATTGGGTAATACTTTTTGTTTTTACAAAGCCGCGGTCCATTATGAGGTTGTTTTCTATGTCACCATCGCCACCTGTTTTGTGAAACTCCAATATTTCATTTTTCAATAACGCTTCTTTTCCCGTCAAAAAGTGGGAAAACCACTGTTGCCGCTTCACTTTCGCACGGTCGAGATACAAAGGGGAGGACGACCATATTTTTGCGAGAAGCGGCTCCTCAATAATATGAAGCTGCTCCCCGTCCCAGACCACAGTATTCAATGACAGCGAATCCATCCATTCCACAACTATGGCGGTAAACGGTTCAATTTTTTCAAAATCATATCCATCCAATACAGGGAACAATTTATCAGAAACCAGAAGCTCCTTTAAAACAACCCCTCTACTTTTTCGATATGGCAATTTTCGACTGTGGGGAACAAAGCCACCATTCATCAAACTGATCGCCCTCTTTTTATCACTTACGCCAATCCAGGTTCCCCCGGCCACAGCATCTTTCGGATAGAGCAATCTAGTTCCGGCTTCATTATAAATATCAGGACGAAATGTTGCGCGACCTGGCGCTTCATCTCGATTGGAAGTCAATATGAATCCTTCGTTTGCCTGCGGAATAAAAGTTACGGTACACATTTTTACTGGAAAATTACATATTTAAGGTTATAAGCATTATCTAATTTTTGAAATAAATTCCTCGTAGGAAAAATACCAAACCCCAAAAATAAGAAAACCATTATGGAGACCAGAATTTTAAGGTTTGGAAGTTCCATTTTTGTACCTTTGCAATCTTCATAATTTATTAAAACAAAAAGCAATGGGAAATGGATTTTTTAAAGTGCCAGAAGCAATAAACGAACCGATAAAAAGCTATGCGCCAGGTTCCCCTGAACGCGAAGAAGTACTTCAGACCTACAAGGAAATGTATAAGGCAAATATAGAAGTGCCTTTATTTATCAACGGAAAAGAGGTCAGGACCAAGGAAACCGCAACGATGTCACCTCCACATGACCACAAACACGTTTTGGGCATCTATTATAAAGCTACCGAGAATAATGTGGAAGAAGCTATTTCGACCGCCTTGGAGGCAAGAAAAAAATGGGCAGCCATGCCGTGGGAACAACGTGCAGGGATTTTTCTTCGTGCAGCAGAATTGATTGCCGGGCCCTACCGCGCAAAACTCAATGCTGCAACAATGCTTGGACAATCCAAAAACATCTATCAGGCTGAAATCGATTCCGCTTGTGAAATAATTGATTTCCTTAGGTTTAACGTTCAATATATGACTGAAATTTATGCTGAACAGCCCATTTCTACCTCGGCGGCCTGGAACCGTGTTGAATACAGACCTTTGGAAGGTTTTGTGTATGCCATCACTCCTTTCAATTTTACGGCCATTGCTGGAAATCTTCCCTCGAGTGCCGCTTTAATGGGGAATGTGGTAATCTGGAAACCGAGCAACACCCAAGTATATTCCGCAAAAGTACTGATGGATATTTTCCGTGAAGCTGGCGTACCCGCCGGAGTGATCAACATGGTAATGGGAGATGCTGCTATGATTTCAGATAAACTTATGGCAAGCCCAGATTTCAGTGGTGTGCATTTTACCGGTTCCACTGGTGTTTTCCAAGGAATTTGGAAAAAAATTGGCGACAATATCAAAACCTACAAAACTTATCCACGCATAGTTGGGGAAACGGGCGGCAAGGATTTTATTGTGGCACACCAATCATCGAATCCTAAGCAAGTTGCAACCGCTATGAGCCGTGGCGCTTTTGAATATCAAGGACAAAAATGCAGTGCCGCCAGCCGATGCTATATCTCAAAAACTATTTGGGAGGACGTAAAACGGTTTCTGGTGGATGATATCCGTTCCTTCAAAATGGGAAGCCCTGAAGATATGGGCAATTTCATTAATGCCGTTATCAACGAAAGCTCCTTTGACAAACTTGCTGGATTTATTGATAGGGCCAAAAAAGACAAAGGTGTGGAAATTATAGCAGGTGGAAATTACGACAAAAGCAAAGGCTATTTCATTGAGCCAACGGTTTTGGCTGTAAAAGACCCGAAATACACCACTATGTGCACAGAACTTTTCGGCCCAGTTCTGACTGTATATGTTTTTGACGACAATAAATGGGAAGAAACCCTGCAGCTGGTTGACGAAACCAGCGAATATGGTTTAACCGGAGCAGTGTTCAGTGAGGATCGATATGCACTTGAAGAAGCGGTGAAAACCCTTCAAGATGCTGCGGGCAACTTCTATATTAACGACAAACCAACGGGTGCCGTAGTGGGGCAACAGCCTTTCGGCGGTGCGCGTGCAAGTGGAACCAACGACAAGGCGGGGAGCAAACAGAACCTGTACCGTTGGATCTCTCCAAGACTTATCAAGGAAACGTTTGTTTCGCCTACGGACTACAGATATCCGTTCTTAGGTTAAACAATCACATCCATAGCATAAAAAGCCCTTCCAGATTTATTGTCGGAAGGGCTTTTGTTTGTTCTAAAGAGAAGACAAATATTCTTATTCGTAATTCTTATTTTCGTTGATCGATGCGAATTGTGCATTTTTGGCACTATTGTCGGCATGTACCACCATGACCACAAAACTCAGGTTTTCACCGACATAATTCGAAGGTACTGCAAAGGAATATTCCTTCGTAAACACTTCAAAAGCCGGAGTGTTAGGGATGGGATCGCCAAAGAGGCCAGAGAGTGAGTTTCTTAGCGCATCGTTGTGTATATAATCCGGTATGGGATTTCCGAGACCTTGGTAAGGATGTCCCGGAGTTTGGTCAAAATAATTCGCTTGTGGGGCCACAATGTCATTTTCCAATAGATAGACCACCAATTTATCGCCGGCGGTGGAACCATTTTCATAGACCACATCCACTTTTACGGATAGATTTGAAGCATTAAGGGTGGAATGTATGGCGATGGAAACGTCTGTGTTTGTTCCCGCCAATGATGTTATTTGGTTTAAAGGATACGGATCTGACCAAGCAACCGTCCTGTTGACCCGCGCTTTTGGGAAACTGTTTTCGACCCCAAACATGTCTTGCAACTCTTGTATTCTACCAAAATCCATGGGATCGGGAATGGTAGAGGCCGTTTTGTGAATTGCAACCACAGCTACGTTTTCTGTAGCATTTCGTGCGTTGTCTATTGCGACGGCGACTGCTGGACAAAATCCGCACCAGGTTCCTGTATAATCCTCTATCACGACTTTTCGTTTGGGAACAAACACTTCAAATGGCTTTTTGTCGGTTGTGTAGCTTGTGCCCTCAATGGTATACTCGGCATACACTTCAAACGACCCTGGGGTTGACGACGAAAATACAGATCCCGATATAGTTGCATCATCCACATAAAAGGTGGCATCGGAGGCTGTGTCCTCACCTTGGTCATTGAGCAATTTAAACGTAATTGTTTGGTTTCGCAATGCTTTCGGCACATCAATCACCAAAACCCGTTCGTTGGACTGAAGGATTTCAAAACTTAGGATATTACTCACCACATTGTTATATTTTGCTTTTACGTTAAATGTACCGGTTTCCGCAAATTCATAGATCGATCCAGAAATTTCCGCATCATTGACGAACAGCTGTGATTCATCGGTATAGTCTTCGCCATCACTTCCAATAACTGTAAAAACCACGATGGTGTTTAAGCCTATCACTTCCATTTCATTTTCTCCTACATCACTGGTTAAGGTCAATGTCAATGGAGAGGTAGCCTTCACGATGGGGGATTCCTTTTTGCTGCAAGAGAGTGTTGCGACCAAGAGGAAAGACATAAAAAATCTTATTGATATCTTCTTCATAACGATATTAAAAATAAAGTTGCCAAGATAACCCAAAAATAAAAATTTGGCTTCGCCTTAAATGTTAAATGAACTTTTTTGCGACTTAAGGACTACTTATTCCTTCAAAATAACTTATTATTGTTGCATTAATTGAATCAAATAAAGCTTCCTGAAATTATGCAGAAATTAATCTTTCCCTTGTTATTGGCACTTTCATTTTCGGTCTTCTCTCAAAGTGAACTACCAAATATTGATTTAAGAACCTTGGACGGAATATCTTTCAGCTCATCCGATCTTGCCGTGGAAAACAAAGTGACGATCGTATCCCTTTGGGCCACTTGGTGCGTTCCATGTTTGAAAGAACTGGATGCCATCAGCGAAATCTATCCAGACTGGCAGGCCGAAACCAATGTTGAGCTTTTTGCGGTTTCGGTTGACGACAGCCGCACTGTAAAAAGGGTAAAACCTTTAATAAACGGAAAAGGTTGGGACTATACGATTCTTTTAGACACCAACAATGACTTTAAACGGGCTCTAGGTGCTGCTACCGTTCCCTTGACACTTCTTGTAAAGGACAACAAAATTGTATATCGGCATTCAGGATATAGCCCAGGTGCGGAATATGAACTTTATGAAAAAATAAAGGAATTTTCGAACTAAAACTGCTTCAAAACCAAAATTATCCAATGAAAAAAATTATCCTTGGTACGTTCTTGATGATGGGCGTAGCCAGCCTTTCTCAGGAAACAGGCTACTTTTTTGGGGGCTTGGAATCAAATTCACAATGGCTTCTCGATGATGAAAAATTCGACTTTCCCGCGCCCGAGGAGCAATTTCGGGCCAACAATTACTTTCAACTTAACTATAGCCTTGGCAACTTTACAGCGGGTATCCAATATGAATCCTATTTGCCCGT
>CAZMDY010000091.1:0-8293 GCA_964565295.1 uncultured Aequorivita sp.
CCGATGTGGGCGCAATTGGTATCCGTAATATTTAATTCTTCGGTTCAGATTGTATCTGGAAGATATCCTGCTGAATTTGACTGGGGCTTTTAAGAATGCCCGCTTTAAATTATTGGCCTGTTCGTCATAATAGCCCGAAACATTATGAGGCGAATCGGAATTGAACTTAAACGCATATAGCGGTTTTCCTCTGTGTTCAAAATAAGCAGCCTTGATTTCGTGAAGTCCAGCGGAAACGGTATCGTCTATGAATTTTTCGGTATAGACTACTTTAAATCGATCTCCTGGGTGTAATTTAAAAAAGTTTATAGTCCAAGCATAAATACTGGACAATTGGTCTGTCATGAACGGGCTCAAGTTCTGCTCCTCCATCGTTGCAGAAAGCGAACTGTTGATTACGCCAGCTGCCTCCCGTGTTTTATATGTAACCGGTTTTCGAGAATTGCTAATGGATACAGAATCACGAAAATCGACCACTGTATAATCGACTTTGTTTGTTTCGTAAACAAAAACTTGGGTTTTATTGAGGGAATCTTTGGAATTCAACAAAACATACGGTTTCCCAACCCGTATTCTTCTGACGTCAAAACTATCTTTATAATTGGTGGCCACGCGCATAATTTTTGAGTGTGGAACGCCATTGGAATTAAGTATATCACCGAAAGTGTCGCCTGGTCTAATTGTATCCCTGACTATATTATAATGGTCCAAATTGTATCCATATTGTTCCACAACGGGCTCGGGAATGTTCGGCATGGCCATGGCTAAATCCTTTGAGTTGTTGTTTTCACAAGATGTGAAAAACAGTATTGACAGAAGAGGTAAAACTAAATACTTCAATTTTGGGGAGATTTTCAATTTATCAATTATTTTCTTGGAATTCTATTTAATGGGTGTTTTAAACCTTTGAACTCAGTTAGTGTTGCTTTAAGCGATCCCACGGCCAAATTGGCTTTTACAAGAAGTGGAATTTTGTTGTCATCATCGCTCACCCACACAGTTAGGCTTTCCTTTTCGCGAAACACACGCCCAGATTGAACGTAGGGGCGAAAGATCAAGGTATTCACGCGACCAAAATCAGTGGACAAAACTTCCCTTCCGAGGAATCTCATTTGGAACTTAAAATTTTCCTTATCAAAAAACATGTTCATCTCCATCACGTCACCTTCTTTTAAATTTTTAGTGTCCAATTGGTTGCGAAGATAATAAAAAGCAGAGATCATATCCTGCGTATTTTTTGGAAACGAAAAAACTGAAGTTTCATTGTGTTCTTTGTCGTTTACTGTGGCTTTTCTTGAAAAATGGTCGAAGTCTACTTCAATATCTTTGGTGTACCCGCCTTCGTCAATCTTTCGTATAAACTTATAGGGAATATCTTTTTCGCGATCGATATATGATTGATAATCATCCTCTACTTTAAAAAACCATCTGGAGACACCGACAGTTTCGCCAAAACCACGAACGTGATATACGTCTTTTCCACGTAGGGTTTTTGCCTTTACGTCAAGGGTGGCGTAGCCGGCGGTCACAAATCCATAATGAACCCTGAATTTGAAAAATTCTCCATCGCCATACGCTTTTTTTTGGGGTATGGCCGTGGAAAAAATAAAAAGCGCAATACTTATGGGAAGCAATTTTTTCATAAGAACATCAAATTCTTTATTAGAAAAAATACAATTACTGTTCCAAAGTTTAAAAAGGCGTCTTTTTATGTAAAAAGGCGCAAGAAATAGAACCTTAAAATCTAAGTGTGTTTTCTTGCGCCTTAATAACATATGTGAGAACTCGTAAAAGGTTTATAAAGTCCCTCGCTGTTCTTGTTCGCGTTCTATTGACTCAAAAAGCGCCTTAAAGTTTCCAGCGCCAAAGCCTTTGGCTCCCATACGTTGGATGATCTCAAAAAACAGTGTTGGCCTATCTTGTACAGGTTTGGTGAAAATCTGCAACAGATAGCCTTCTTCATCTGAATCAACCAGAATCGACAATTTTTGAAGCTCCTTGATGTCCTCTTTCATAATGTCCATATGGTCGCCCAATCTTCTTGGAATATCATCATAATACGCTTGTGGAGGTGGGGGAAGAAATTCTACTCCTCTCGATCTTAGATCGGCAACCGTTTTGACAATATCATCAGTCGCAACAGCAATATGCTGAACGCCGGAGCCTTCGTAAAAATCGATATATTCCTCAATCTGTGATTTTTTCTTCCCTTCGGCAGGTTCGTTGATAGGAAATTTAATACGTCCGTTTCCGTTGCACATTACTTTGCTCATCAGTGCAGAATATTCTGTGGTGATCTGTTTATCGTCGAAAGAAAGAAAATTAACAAATCCCATTACATCCTCATACCATTTTACCCAGGTGTTCATTTCGCCCCACCCCACATTACCAACCATGTGGTCGATATATTTAAAACCGGTGGGCGCAGGGTTATAATCAGATTCCCATTCTTTGTAGCCCGGAAGAAACATTCCGTTGTAATTTTTTCGTTCCACAAAAAGATGGACCGTTTCGCCATAGGTATAGATTCCACTTCGAACAACTTCTCCGTTATCGTCTTTTTCTACTGTCGGCTCCATAAAACTTTTTGCTCCTCTTTTTGTGGTTTCCTCATAGGCAGATCTTGCATCTTCCACCCACAGAGCAATTACTTTCACCCCGTCGCCATGCTTGACGATATGGTCGTTGATAGGAGATTTACTATTCAAGGGAGAAGTGAGGACCAATCGGATTTTGTCCTGTTTTAAAACATAGCTCACCGAGTCTCTTGACCCTGTTTCCAGCCCTTTGTAAGCATACGATTGAAATCCAAATGCTGTTTTGTAATAATGTGCTGCCTGTTTGGCATTTCCCACATAGAGCTCTACGTAATCTGTTCCCAAAAGCGGTAGGAAATCCTCCGCTCCTTCAAAAATTTTCTCTAGGCCGTACTCGACCGACTTAACTTCTTTACTCATAAAAAGATTTAATTAATTTATTATTTCTCAGATTTTCAATTTAGTGGTTTTTTATTTTAATTCTTTTGGACCTCGGTAAATACTACAGTCCAATTATTCCAACCAACTTTGATAGTAGGTTCCATCGGAAAGCTTCATTCCGTCCTCGGTGACTTTCAATGGTTTAAATGTATCGACCATGACTGCGAGTTCATCGGTTTTGGTCTTGCCTATACTTCGTTCTGTCGCCCCGGGGTGTGGCCCGTGGGGAATTCCGGCCGGATGTAGCGTTATTTGCCCTTGTTTAATATCATTTCGGCTCATAAAATCACCGTCCACATAATACAACACCTCATCGCTGTCAATATTGCTATGATTATATGGCGCTGGGATACTTTGTGGATGATAGTCATATAATCGCGGAACGAAACTGCAGATCACCATCGCCGAAGTTTCAAAAGTTTGATGCACCGGTGGCGGTTGGTGGATGCGACCCGTTATTGGCTCAAAATCGTGAATAGAAAAAGCATAGGGATAATTATAACCATCATAGCCTACCACGTCGAAAGGATGGGTGGCATACAGTATTTCAAAAATGTCATCGTTTTTTTTGACTTTTACTAGAAACTCACCCCTTTCATCGTGCGTTTCCAATTCTTCAGGTTTTCTGATATCACGTTCACAGTACGGCGCATGTTCCAGTAACTGCCCGAACCAGTTTCTATATCTTTTCGGTGTATAAATAGGATGGCGAGAATCTACTATAAAAAGGCGGTTATCTGTGGTATCAAAGTCCATTTGATATATAATTCCGCGGGGGATCACTAAATAATCACCATATTTAAAATCTATGTTCCCCAAGAAAGTTCTTAATTTACCACTGCCTTTATGGATAAAGATGACTTCATCGGAATCCGTGTTTTTATAAAAATAATTGCGCAATGATTTTTGGGGCGCTGCAAGAATAATACTACAATCGGAATTTGTTAGGACTGTTTTTCTGCTATTGAGAAAATCACTTTCAGGCCTGATTGCAAAACCGTCCAAACGAAGGGAGTGAATATTGTTGGCATTGGCAATTTTTGGGGCAGCATTGTATTGGTTGAGGATCTCCTTGACCTGGGTAGGACGATGTTCGTGATAAATATTGCAATACATTCCATCAAAACCCACAGTACCAAACAGTTGCTCAGAATAAAGACTTCCGTCCGGTTTTAGGAATTGAGTATGGCGTTTGGGCGGAATCTTGCCCAGTTTATGGTAGAAAGGCATAGCTTGAATGTTTATCCAACAAATATCGGAAAAAATAAACTTAATCTAGACTTTTAGAACCCATTCCATTACAACCAATTAAATATATTGCAAGAGGGGACAATGTCCAATTTTGTTTTCAATCCAATAAAAATTTTTAGAACCGATATCCTAACGCAACGTACCAACTACTTTGTTGCAGGTCGGGCGAATACGAATATTTTATTTCCATTGGTCCTAAAATGGTTTCCATTCCGTAGCCCATAAAATATCCAGTATGGTGTATTCCCCGGATCCATTGGGCATCATCAAAAAGATCGTTTCCTATATTTGCAATATTTGCCCCGATGTTGATGTGGTTATTCCTAAAAATCTCATAATCCAAAGTCAATGTTGATTTTAAATATGTATTGCCCCGTAACGAAATGGCTTTATATCCTAAAAAAGGAATGATGTTGTTCATTTCCTTAAACCCGTAACCACCAAGCGCAAAATCAAGCGGAGTGGATTTTGAACCTCCCAATTTAAAGCCTCCTTCGGCTACGAGGTGCATTGATAAATGTTTTTGCAACGAATGTGCAAAACCTATTTTTGCCTTGGCGATTGAAAAGGGAGAGAATTCTTTATTTTGGCCGTGTGCCAAAAGATACCAATGTAGATCCCCAGAGAAATAAGCACCCTTTTTTGGAAAAAAACTATTGTCGTAGGTGTCATATTTCAAAAATCCATAGGCACTGTAATAATTTGTGCTTTCAAAAACAGTCCTGGGTAGGTTTCTGCTGTCAGTCCCTATGGTTTCAGACAGGTACCGTAAATATTTGTGTTCTCCTCCCGCGCCAAACATAAACGTTCTACGCAAAAGGGTTTCTATATACAATTGATTGGTAAAATCGCTGTATTTAATGGATACACTGTTAATGGGCAAAGCAGTTTCAAGCGGGAAATCTGCATCGACGAAACTTAACGGGACTCCGGTTTCAAAGAAGTGATATTTAGAATTGAAACCCACGCTCCAGTAGTACCCTTTATCAATATAATATTCAAAATTATATCGAAGGTTGTCGCCTGCAATAAGGTCCAAAGAAGCGATATCGTTGTTTGTTATCAATCTTTTTCGGGTGAGATTTACCAATGCTGCGGTTCGAAACAAATTGTCATAATGCACCCCAAAGCGCAGGAACATTTGCGAATTGTTTTCGTGAAGCTTAAATCGAAGTTTGGTTTTTTGTTGGCTGTCTGTTATAAAATTATAACTGATGCTCTGGAAGTTACCAGTGGCTGCAAGGTTGTTGATGCCTTCGCTGAATTCTGAGAAAGGAATTTTTGCCGGTGGCCGAAGTTTGAGTTTTCCCATAACATAGCTTCGGGTATATCTTTTGTTTCCTTCTATTTCCACCCGGTCTATCTCAACTGTATCCAATTGTTTAAAGACAACTTCTTCTTTCTCTGTAGGTTTCTGTTTTGCGGCAATCCATTCCAGATCATCTTTGTGGATCGATGCACTTTTTTCTCCTTCATTTATGATCTTACGCCCGTCTTCAAAGGAAATCACATTAAAATCCTTAATATTTGGATCAATATAAACATCGGTTTTCTGACGTTTTTCTTCCATATCGCGAATGGTGCGGAAGTTATTGATCTGCACTAACACCCTAAAAGCCGATTTCAAATCATCCCGAGTTTTTAGGCTGTCCTGTACATCCACTCCAATTATCACGTCCATTCCCTTGGCCCGGACTTCATCCACCGGATAATTGTTCACAACGCCGCCGTCGATCAAAACTTCTCCATCAACGATCACTGGTCTAAAAAGAGAAGGCAGAGCCGCACTTGCGGTCACGGCCTGGGGCAAATAGCCTTTGTCCAAGATCACTTCCATTCCAGTTTCCACATTGGTGGCCACGCAAAAAAATGGAATTGGAAGTTTGCTAAAATCAGAGACCTCACTTACGTGGAACATTAATCGGGAAATAAGGTTATACATGTTTTGCCCTTTTGAAAGTCCAGAAGGAAATCCGAGCTTAAAATTCTCAAAAGGGAGTATAACCGCATATTTCTCTGATTCCATTTTCTCGTAAAAAGTCATGGATCCGCGAGGAATTTCGTCCTGGATCAAGGTACCGAAATTGGTTTGTGCAAAAATACTGTCCAGTTGTTTTGCAGAGTATCCACTGGCATATAACGAGCCTATTATAGCACCCATGCTGGTTCCACCAATATAATCAATGCGAATACCGGCGTCCTCAATTACTTTTAAAGCACCGATATGTGCCAATCCTTTTGCACCTCCCCCGCTCAATACCAACCCTACTTTCAGATTCTCTTGTTGTTTTTCTTGGGAAAACACAATGGCGGAAAGCATTGTTAATGCTAAAAGAAGGATTTTTTTCATTAGTTACGGCGCATCAATTTTCATTAAAATATTGTATCAATTTTTTTGCTCTATTAACTCCGATCACCTGTGACAATTCCTCAAATTCTGCTTCTTCCACACGCTTTTTACTTTTAAAGTGACTCAAAAGGGTTTCGATGGTTTTTTCGCCGATTCCGGGAATTGTACCTAATTCAGAGGTGAGCGCTTGTTTGCTCCTTTTGCTGCGGTGGAAGGTTATGCCGAACCGGTGAGCCTCGTTGCGCAACTGTTGTATTATTTTAAGAGTTTCACTTTTTTTGTCCAAATACAACGGAATGGGATCCTCTGGATAGAAAATTTCCTCCAACCGTTTGGCAATACCAATGATAGCAATTTTTCCACGCAAACCCAACCGTTCCAAGCTTTTTAATGCAGATGATAGTTGCCCTTTCCCTCCATCTATGATGATGAGCTGGGGCAAAGGTTGCTCTTCCTCCAACAGTCTTTTGTATCGCCGATAGACCACTTCTTCCATCGAAGCAAAATCATCTGGCCCTACAACGGTTTTTATATTGAATTTTCGATATTCTTTTTTACTGGGTTTTCCATTTCTAAAAACCACACAGGCCGCCACAGGATTGGTCCCTTGGATATTACTGTTGTCAAAACATTCAATATGTCTGGGTTCTTGGGACAGTCTGAGGTCTTTTTTCATCTGTGCCATGATTCGTTTTTCATGGCGTTCAGGATCTACAATCCGGGCTTGTTTGAAACGTTCCATTCGATAATATTTCGCATTGCGTTCCGAAAGATCCAGAATATGTTTTTTATCACCCAATTGGGGAACGTGGATCTTGATCCCTTCACCTATATCCACTCTGAAAGGAACATAAATTTCTTTTGAAAGAGAATTGAACCTTTTACGGAGCTCCACAATGGACAATAAGAGCAAATTTTCATCCGTTTCGTCCAATTTCTTCTTTATTTCCAAAGTATGTGAACGGATAATGGCACCATGTGAAATCTGGAGAAAGTTCACATACGCATAGCTTTCATCAGAAATTATTGAAAACACATCTACATTGGTGATTTTTGGATTAACCACCGTAGATTTGGACTGATAGTTCTCCAAGATTTCTATTTTCTCTTTGATCCGCTGTGCTTCCTCGAATTTTAATTCTGAGGCGAGCTCCTTCATTTGCCTTCTGAAATTGCTCAAGGATTCCTTGAAATTCCCTTTCACAATATTCCGGATCGCCTCAATGTTTTCCATATATGATTGTTCGTCAAACAGATCTTCGCAGGGACCAAGGCAATTTCCCAAATGATATTCCAGACATACCTTAAATTTTCCTTGTTCGATATTCTTTTTTGAAAGAACATAATTACAAGTCCGCAACGGATAGAGGCCACGGATCAGTTCCATTAGAGTATGCACGGTTTTCATACTCGTATAAGGCCCGAAATATTCCGAGCCATCCTGGACCACGTGGCGTGTGGTGAAAACTCTTGGAAAACGTTCTTTTTTTATACATATCCAAGGATAACTTTTGTCGTCTTTAAGAAGAACATTGTACCGAGGCTGGTATTTCTTAATCAGATTATTTTCCAGTAAAAGAGCATCGGTTTCGGTCTGGACCACAATGTGCTTAATGGTCGCAATCTTTTTTACGAGCACACGGGTCTTGTTGTTGTCCAAAGTTTTGGTGAAATAGGAAGCCACTCGTTTTTTTAAGTTTTTCGCTTTTCCTAC
>CAZMDY010000092.1:0-8232 GCA_964565295.1 uncultured Aequorivita sp.
CAAAAATACATATATTTATTGAATGAACTTTTTGGCCCATATCTATCTTTCCGGTGAAGACGAAGAAGTAATCATCGGTAATTTTATTGCCGACGGAATAAAGGGTAAGCGATATTTGAACTATCCCCCAGGAATATCCAAAGGTATTGTTCTTCATCGCGCCATAGACACTTTCACCGATGCCCATCCTATTGTTCACCAAAGCACTTCAAAACTCCATAAAAATTATGGACACTATAGCGGGGTGATCGTCGATATTCTATATGACCATTTTTTGGCGAAAAACTGGTACCGCTACCATCCGCAGCCACTATCTGATTTTGTTCAGGATTTTTACGCTTTGCTTCGTGCTAATTTCACTTCGCTGCCCGCACGGATACAACAAATGATGCCTTATATGATTTCGGACAACTGGTTATTGGGATATGCCACTATCCCCGGAATTGCAAAAATTCTGGCGCAAATGAACACACGCACCAAAGGAGTGGCGAAAATGGACCAAGCAGTGTCTGAACTCGTGATCCATTACGATGAATTTGAAGCCGAGTTCACTTCTTTTTTTGAGGAATTGAAAGCCTTCTGCAAAGTAAAATTAAATGAACTCTAAGTTGGGTATTATAAAGATTGCATTCCGAAATACGACCAAAAATTAACAAGCGCCAATCAACTTACAGCCTTCGATTTCGGTTCGATTAAGTACCTTTGCAAACTATGTCAGAAAATGAGAGTTTTATTGAGGTTTTTGGTGCAAGAGCCCACAATCTAAAGAACATTGATGTTCGCATTCCCCGCAATAAATTGGTGGTGATAACGGGTCTTTCGGGAAGTGGAAAATCCTCCTTGGCATTCGATACCATTTATGCTGAAGGCCAGCGCCGATATATTGAAACATTTTCAGCCTATGCCCGACAGTTTCTTGGAAGCTTGGAACGACCTGACGTGGATAAGATCGACGGTCTTTCTCCTGTAATTGCCATAGAACAAAAAACTACCAGCAAAAGCCCCCGCTCCACTGTGGGGACCATTACCGAAATATACGATTTTCTTCGTCTTTTATATGCGCGGGCGAGTGATGCATACAGTTATAATACAGGCGAAAAAATGGTCAACTATAGCGATGATCAGATCCGTGATTTAATTCTCAAGGATTTTGCCAATAAAAAGATAAGTATACTTTCCCCTACCATACGATCACGAAAAGGCCATTATCGCGAACTTTTTGAACAAATCGCAAAACAGGGATTTTTAAAAGTTAGAGTGGATGGGGAAGTGCGCGATATTATGGGCGGAATGAAAGTGGACCGATACAAAACCCACGACATTGAAATCGTTATCGACCGTCTTAAAATACCAGCTCCCGATGCTGATCAAGACACAAAGAATGCCTTATTCAAACGCCTATCCGATACCATCGAAATCGCAATGTACCACGGCGATGATGTTTTATTGGTCCTTGATAACGAAACAGGTAAAACCCGTTATTTTAGTCGTTCGCTTATGTGTTCAACTTCTGGAATTTCCTATCCCAACCCGGAACCGAACAACTTTTCGTTCAATTCCCCAAAAGGAATGTGTCAGCACTGCAAAGGATTGGGCAAACTTTATGAAGTGAACCTTCAAAAATTGGTCCCCAATCCCAAGCTTTCCATAAAGCAAGGCGCTTTGGCTCCCCATGGTCCGCAGAAAAACAATTGGTTATTTAAGCAATTGGAGCTTGTTGGCGAGCGCTTCAACTTTAAATTGACTGACCCTTTTGAACGTATTCCGAAGGAAGCAAAAGAGATAATATTTTATGGTGGCAAAGAAAAATTTGAGGTCACTTCCAAAACCTTGGGGATCACACGGAATTACAAAATAGATTTTGAAGGAGTTGCCACCTTTATACAGAATACTTTTGAGACAAACGAATCCAAATCATTACAGCGTTGGGCGAAGGATTATATGGAAAAAATCCAATGTCCGGAATGCAATGGTTCCCGTCTGCGGAAAGAATCGCTTTATTTTAAAGTAAACGGCAAGAACATTGCCGAACTTGCCAATATGGATGTGCAGGAATTGATAAAATGGTTTAAAGATCTGGACAAAAACATCTCCTCCACCCAATTGAAAATTGCTTCGGAAATCATAAAGGAAGTGCGTACTCGACTTCAGTTTTTAATGGACGTAGGACTTACTTATTTGGCTTTGGACAGAAGTTCCAAGTCCCTTTCTGGAGGAGAAGCTCAGCGGATCCGTTTGGCAACGCAAATAGGATCGCAGTTGGTGGGCGTTCTCTATATTCTGGATGAACCAAGCATTGGATTGCACCAAAGAGACAATGAACGGTTGATCCATTCCCTCAAGAACCTAAAAGATTTAGGAAACTCGGTTCTTGTTGTTGAACACGACAAGGACATGATCGAAAGTGCGGATTATGTAATAGATATCGGCCCCGCCGCAGGACGCCATGGGGGAGAGATTGTTTCTGTGGGAACACCTGCCGAAATCAAAAAGCACAACACCCTTACAGCCGCCTACCTCAATGGAACAAAGGAAATAGTAATCCCTGAAAATTCCAGGGCAGGAAACGGCAAGACCCTCACTATTAAAAAAGCATCTGGAAATAATCTTAAGAATATTTCGGTCGATTTCCCTTTGGGAAAAATGATAGGGGTAACGGGAGTTTCCGGCAGTGGAAAATCTACGCTTATCAACGAGACTTTGTACCCAATCTTGAATGCCTATTTTTTTAATGGCGTAAAACGGCCGCTTCCTTACAAAACAATTGAGGGACTTGAGCATATAGACAAAGTGATAAACATAGACCAGTCGCCAATCGGAAGGACTCCCCGAAGCAATCCGGCAACCTATACCGGCGTGTTTTCAGAAATAAGGAATCTATTTGCCATGACCCCAGAGTCACAGATACGAGGATACAAGCCAGGACGGTTCAGCTTCAATGTGGCCGGAGGCCGTTGCGAAACGTGTAAAGGGGCTGGACTTCGGGTGATCGAAATGAATTTCCTTCCTGATGTATATGTGGAATGCGAAACCTGTCAGGGAAAACGATTCAACCGCGAAACTTTGGAAATCCGATATAAGGGAAACTCCATATATGACATTTTAAAAATGACCATTAATGAAGCTTCGGCCTTTTTTGAGAATATCCCCAAAATATATCGAAAGATCAAGACCATAAAAGATGTTGGCTTGGGGTATATAACCCTAGGGCAACAATCTACCACACTTTCGGGAGGTGAGGCCCAACGCATAAAATTGGCCACCGAACTTTCCAAAAGGGACACCGGAAAAACATTCTACATTCTCGATGAACCTACAACCGGACTTCATTTTGAGGATATCCGGGTATTGCTTTCCGTACTGAACAAATTAGTTGACAAAGGCAATACAGTTTTAATTATTGAACATAATTTGGACGTTATCAAAACAATGGACCACATTATCGATATTGGTCCTGAAGGAGGAAAAAAAGGTGGAAAAGTTGTTGCTTTAGGCAGTCCCGCAGAAATAGCGACAAACAAAAACAGCCACACTGGTCGGTTCCTTAAAAAAGAATTACTTTAGTGGCCAGACGATAAAAACAAAACTGAGTTATAACTTAAAAGCTACAATAGGTAGTCAAAAAATGAGAAACGAAAAGACACCAAAAAACTGGAATGCGGTAAAAACGAATGATTCTTGGGCCATTTTCAAGATTATGGGAGAATTTGTGAATGGGTATGAAAAAATGAGCCGGATCGGTCCCTGTGTTTCCATTTTTGGTTCTGCGCGCACAAAACCAAACCAAAAATATTATAAACTGGCGGAAGACATTGCCAAGAAAATTACAGAAAACGGTTACGGCGTTATAACTGGCGGAGGCCCAGGAATTATGGAAGCTGGAAACAAAGGAGCGCATTTGGCTGGCGGGACTTCTGTTGGACTGAACATAACTCTGCCTTTTGAACAACACGACAATCCTTATATTGACAGCGACAAGAGCATCGATTTTGATTATTTTTTTGTACGCAAGGTTATGTTTGTCAAATATTCTCAAGGATTCGTTGTGATGCCAGGAGGTTTTGGAACCTTGGATGAGTTCTTTGAAGCGCTCACTTTGATACAAACCCATAAAATTGACAAATTCCCTCTAATTTTGGTAGGGACTGAATTTTGGAAAGGCCTTTTTGAATGGATAAAAGAGGTCTTGCTCACTGCAAACAACAACGTGAACCCTGAAGATCTGGATTTGGTCCATCTAGTGGATACACCCGAAGAAGTACTCGATATTTTGAATGACTTTTATAATGAGTACAACCTTAGTCCAAACTTTTAATTCTAACACTATGAAAACATTTAGAACAATTTCCTTTTTATTGTTCATCCTTTTGTCCCTTGGGGCCAGTGGCCAGGAAACCATCAAAACAATGATGTACAATATTCTAGATTTTCCAGGAGCTTTTCCAACAAACCGTACAACGATTCTGCGTGATATCTTGGACGATTATGATCCGGATATATTTATGGTATGTGAACTTCAAAGCCAATATGGTGCCGATTTGATTTTAAACACCTCCTTAAACCACAACGGAATTGAATATGTAAGAGCACCTTTTATTCCCAGCCAATCGGGCGCTATGGACCATCAACAAATGATTTTTTACCGAAAGGGCATGTTTTCTTTGGAAAACTATGAAGCAATCCCAACCCCAGTACGGGACATAAATTATTACCAATTGAAGTTGAGCACTGCTGACCAAGACTTAGACCCTGTACTTATTGATATTTTTGTAAATCATTTTAAATCCAGCCAAGGTCCCGCCAACCGGCAGTTACGATTGGATACTGCATTATTGTTCACGGATAGACTTGAAAATATGGATCCAAATTCATTTGTGATTTTTGCGGGCGATCTGAATATCTATACCCATACAGAACCAGCATATCAGGAATTATTGAATCCTTTGAACAACATAGTGATGTCCGATCCTGTGGACCGTCCAGGAGCGTGGCAGGACAAAGCAGAATTCCAAGATCTACACACCCAAAGCACCCGTTTGAGCTCAGCCGGTTTTGGGTCTGGAGCCGGAGGTGGACTTGACGATCGATTCGATTTCATCCTTATTTCAGAAAACATGAAATCAGATCCAAAACTTATGTATGTTCCAAATACCTATAAAGCCTATGGAAACAATGGAAACTGTTTGAACAATAGTATAAACAGTCCAGATTGTAATGGCGCTTTCGGCCAGACCTTACGCGACAATCTTTATAACTTCAGCGACCATTTGCCTGTGGTAATGGATTTGGAAACCAATAAACAAATCGTATTGAGCACGCCGAAATTTGTTGTAGGGAGTCCCTTTACTTTGGAGGCCACTTTGGTTTCAGAAAAACTAAAAATTCAATTGGGACCAAATCTTTTGGACAACGTTTCTTTTGAGATATACAATACCATAGGGCAGAAATTATTGGAGCACCACTTTGAAAACCAAGATAATATCATAATCGACATAAGCCAATTTGCCGATGGGGTTTATTATCTAAGATCGAATCTTGTGAATTCACCGACTTATAAATTTCTAAAGTCTTCTTGATAAGCCGCGCTTGCTTTATTGCCATTCTTTTCTGTTGTGCATTTCAAGGAAGGGCGCAGCATACCATTGCCATTGAAGCCTACCTTTATCCGTCCACAAGCACCATTTCCATCCGTCAGCAAATTTCTTATCAAAATACATCCACAGACACTTTAAATGAAATACGACTATTCGATTGGGCCAACAGTTTTGCTTCCAAAACCACACCACTCGCAAAACGGTTTGCTGAAAACTATGAAAGTGCATTCCACTTCGAAAAAGATCGAAATAGAGGAAAAACCAACATCGATAAAATTTCGAACCATTCCAATTTTCCATTACAATGGCAACGCGGACAGAATGTTGATGTATTACGAATTATACCGCACTCCCCTATTCTTCCCGGAAAAGAATATTCCTTCAATCTCGAATATACCGTAAAAGTTCCCGACGATCGATTTACCCGATATGGTGTGGACAAAGCAAAAGACTATAAACTGCGCTACTGGTATATTTCCCCAGCCGTGTATGATGGGCAATGGCAGGTCTATAGCAATAAGAACACCGATGATCTTTATTTGACACCTTCCGAATTCAACATTGTTTTCCACTATCCACGGGGCTATACGCTAAGCTCCGATCTAAATATGGTTTCTGAGCAAACAAAACCGAATGCAATAAATAAAACCACGCAACTTTACGGAAGCAAAAGAACTGAAGTAGTATTATATCTTGAAAAACTACCAACCTTCGAAACCATTGAAACCGACAAATTAAAGGTAATTACAAATATCAACAACAGCAGGCTGAACGCCCCTGTGCAAGCCTTGATGATAGATCGGGTAGTGCATTTTCTTGATTCCAAGCTCGGCCCTTATCCTTTTGAGAAAATTCTAATAAGTGAAGCCGATTACAGATCCAATCCCGTCTATGGCCTTAACCAATTGCCATCGTTTATAAGTCCGTTTCCCGACGGATTCGAGTACGACATGCAGCAATTGAAGACCATTTCGCGCAATTATATACAAAACACCTTCATCCTGCATCCCCGCAAGGATTTTTGGCTTCAGAATGCGCTGCAAATTTATTTGATGATGGAATATGTGGATTTATACTATCCCAATATGAAAATCATTGGAAACATGAGCAATTGGTGGGTGATTCAATGGGCCCACGTAGCCGATCTGGAATTTAATGACCAATATCCCATTTTGTACTTGAACATGGCCCGCAACAACATCCATCAGGCCCTCACCGTCCAAAAGGATTCTTTGCTAAAATTCAATAAGAACATAGCCAATGGATATTATGGAGGAAGCGGATTTAAATATTTGGACGATTATCTCGGGGATAACATTTTGGACAAAGCCATTCTGGATTTTTATTCCAAAAACAAGTTAAAGCCAATCAAAACTTCTGATTTTGAAAACGAACTATCCGAGAATACAAATTTACCAATAAAATGGTTTTTTGAGGATTTCGCAGCTTCGCGAAACACCATTGATTTCAAAATAAAAAAAGTCAAAAAACAGGGAGATTCCCTTAAAGTAATTGTTCAAAATAAACGAAAAACCAAACTTCCTGTTTCTCTATATGGTTTAAACAAGGAAAAAGAGGTCGTGTTCAAAACCTGGACAAAACCTTTTGACGGTCTGGCCACCTTAACGATCCCCTCGAAGGATGTCCATAGATTGTCGGTCAATTATGAAAACAAAATCCCTGAATACAACCGACAAAATAATTATAAAGCTGTTAAAGGACTTCTCAATAAACCGATACAGTTCCGATTGTTCCAAGACATTGAAGATCCACATTACACTCAAATATTTTTTATGCCCATTTTTCAGTATAATCTCTATGATGGTGTTTCGGCGGGCTTACGGTTCAATAATAAAACGTTGCTTCCGAATCCTTTTTATTACAGCTTAAATCCCCAATTTGCAACTCGTTCCCAAAGGCTTGTCGGGAGTGCTTCTGTAAGATACGCCCAGCCGATGGAGGAGGGAAACCTATATGCGATGCGTTATGGTTTTGCAGGAAGTTATTATTCCTATGACCGCGATCTTTTTTATACACGATTTTCTCCATACATCACATTTTCTTTTAGGAATCCAGATTTAAGGGACAACAGAAAACAGTTTCTTCATCTTAGGAGCGTGAATGTGCACCGGGACGAAAATCCCGATGATCTAAAGCAGACGCCTAACTATAATGTGTTCAACTTACAATACATTTATACGAACCCCAACCTTATAAATTATTTTCGGACCCAGGTGGATTATCAAATTTCATCAAAATTCAGCAAGATTTCGGCAGAAGTAGAATTCCGAAAATTATTCTTGAACAACCGACAGCTCAATCTCCGGTTTTTTGGAGGTATTTTCCTTTTTAACGACACCCGCGACAATGAAGATTTTTTCAGCTTTGCCTTAGACCGGCCAAACGACTATATGTTTGACTATGAGTATTACGGACGAAGCGAAACCAGCGGACTCTTCAGCCAGCAGTTGATCATTGCCGAAGGCGGATTTAAATCACAGTTGGAACCGGCCTATGCCAACAGTTGGATGGCCACGGTAAACGCCAGCACCAACATTTGGAAATGGATCTATGCTTATGGCGATGCAGGTTTGGTGCACAACAAAAACCAAGGGACTCGTGCGGTTTTCGACAGTGG
>CAZMDY010000093.1:0-8179 GCA_964565295.1 uncultured Aequorivita sp.
TGTGGGACTTGCGAGGCATCTGAGGGATTAAAAATATACGATTTGGTATTCCGGTCGTTCCACCAATAATCCGAGGCAATAGCCAGTTTGTCGGTGCCCCAAATTATTCTGGAAAAACGGTTTGTGGTCTTCAAAAGCAGGTTTGGATTGCCTTTAAAAGGAGCGGGGAGTTGGTAAATGGCATCCCTATGGGCTACCTCGTTTTCCGGATCGCCACCGTCCAAAGCTTCTGCCCAAAAGAGGGTAGCTGGTTTGTCTGCTCGCCAAGCCATATTTCTTTTTCCGGTGCGGGTGGCCATAAACCCTTTGGGCTGCACTTCGTTCAATGGCACGTCGTTTGATTTTTTAATAAATTCCCCGTTTTTGTTGTAAATATTGGTTTCAAAAGGAAAACGGAAATACGGAACTATATAGGAGAAAGGTTTTTTGATGGTGGTTACCATCACATATTCCCCATCGGGCGAAAAATCAATGTCGTTGTACATAGCCGTGGGAAGGAAATCATCCATTCTCCCGTCCAACTGGATTTTCTTTATTTCGGACAGGGTGAGCTGTTCAAAATTATGTTCGTCATTTGGACTTCCCAATAAATCTTGATAAGTCCGGTTTTGGGCTTTTTGGCCATCACTTACTGTAATGGTCGGTCCGTCCGGGACTGCTTCCGACGTATTGATGAGTGCTTTTTTGGACTGTGGGATAACCTTAGCCAAGATAGCACTGCCGTCCTTGAACCAACTGATAGGATTTCCCAAGTTTGCGTTTAGATTTAGGTTGCCGACCTTTTTGGCAGTTGCCTTTTCAATATCCAAAACCCACAAAACCGCCCCATTATAAGTAGTGTTCAGAAATGCCATCATCGTCTCATCGGGTGAAATGGTAAAGTTTGACAAGCGTGCATTCTCGGGAAGCCCGGACACCTGCCTTTCGTTCTTTTGACTGGTTTTCTTGACCTTGAGGTTGTTATAGTACGTTATCCTGCTGCCAATATTTGTTTTTGGGTTGATGCGCAGACCTCCCAGGCGCAGTTCATCCTCCGAAAGTTCAGCGATGGACTTATAGGCATCTCTATAAAAGAGAATGACATTTTCCCCTTTGCTATCAATCCGCACCGCCGGGGCAAGGGGTGCATTTACCAGCTCTAATATTGACGCAGGCGGTTTTTGGTATTCCAGTTTTTCCTGGGCCATCAAAATCCCGGAACAAAGAATAAAAATAAAGAGGGAATAGAATCGGTTCATATCGAGGTTGTTTTAAAAAAGTAAAGATATTAAAAAGTTTCTCGTTGTAGATTCGTTACCTCGTTAGTTCGTTGGTTTGTTAATTCGTCGAAACGTACATTGTATATCGAAAATCGCTATTTTGTTAGTTCATCAGTTCTGTTCCCTCTGGTAGGGGGGCAAGGGGGCAAGACGGGGTATCTGTTGAATCCCAGATCCCGTATCCCAAATCCCCATTTTTAATTCCCCGAAATTCCAACCTTATACTTACCTTTCCCAAATCTTTTAAATTATATTGAAAAATGCACAGTTCAAAAATTACCGGTCTGGGGTATTATGTTCCGGAAAATGTGGTTTCCAATGATGATCTCTCAAAATTGATGGACACCAATGATGCTTGGATCCAAGAACGCACCGGGATCAAGGAAAGACGGCATATAAAAAAAGGGGATGGAAATTCCACTTCCACAATGGGAGCAAGGGCAGCCAAAATTGCTTTGGAACGTGCCAAACTTTTGGCCACGGATATTGATATGGTGGTATTTGCCACCTTAAGTCCCGATATGTATTTTCCTGGGGGAGGGGTGGAGATACAAGAAATGTTGGGAATGCGGACCATTCCCGCCTTGGATGTTAGAAACCAATGTTCTGGTTTTATCTATGCGTTGTCGGTGGCCGATCAATATATTAAAACTGGAATGTGCAAAAACATATTGGTTATTGGTAGTGAGAACCACAGCGGTGGTTTGGACATGTCCGATCGGGGCCGGGCGGTCTCGGTAATTTTTGGCGATGGGGCGGGAGCGGCAGTAGTTTCCCGAAACGATTCCGGGAAAGGCGGCATTCTGTCCACCCACCTTCACAGCGAAGGGCAGCACAAAAATGAACTTTCGCTTAAAGGACCCAGTACAGCCTACTGGGTTCCAGAGATTATTGCGGACAATCCCCAAGAGGACATCCCATATTACCCATATATGAATGGACAGTTTGTGTTTAAGCACGCCATCGTCCGCTTTGGCGAAGTGATCAAAGAAGGTCTGGAGGCCAATGGGCTGAACTCGGAAGATATAGATTTGCTGATTCCCCATCAAGCAAATCTGCGCATTTCACAATTTATCCAACAAAAACTACAACTGCGGGACGACCAAGTTTTCAATAACATCCAAAAATATGGAAATACAACCGCTGCTTCAATTCCGATAGCACTAACTGAAGCATGGGAAGCAGGGAAAATAAAAGAAGGGGATCTCGTGGTCCTGGCAGCATTTGGGAGTGGCTTTACATGGGGAAGCGCCATAATAAAATGGTAAAATTGTCAAGAGAAAAACGAGCCATTCCCTTAAAAAAAACAGCCCGAAATTTAATATTCCGAGCTGGCTCCTTTGTCTTTAACTATTAACACTAACCATCAAAAGGGGAAATTTGAAGGACAAGGGAAAGTGTTTTGGTTAATCGCATGTAAATTTCATCAATTTATTACATAGATATAGATACTTTAACAAACTTTTAAACTACTTGTTAGGCCAAGAAGCGTAACTTTCATTAAAAAGAAATTATGGACAAGAAAACTTTAGTCATCGGGGTCAGTACAAATTCAAATCGTTATTCCAATTTGGCAATCAATAAATTGGTGAACCACAACCATCCCGTAGTGGCGATCGGCCTTAAAAAAGGGACAGTTGCCGGAGTGGAAATAACGACGGAAAAGGAACCTTTTGACGATATCCATACCGTGACCCTTTATTTAAACCCAAAGCGACAGGCGGAATATTATGACTACATCCTTTCGTTAAAGCCCCAGCGTGTTGTATTCAATCCAGGAACCGAAAATCCTGAATTTTATAAACTTCTTCGTGAAAACGGGATCCCATTTGAGGAAGCCTGTACCTTAGTTCTTCTGAGTACGGATCAATACTAATCCCAGATAGGTCAAGCTACCATTGAGGATCAGGATAAAAAACCCAAAATCAAAGTCCAAATGGACTTCACACAAATGGCTTATAAAATAACCAATAAATGGTGTCGCAATCGCTATTGCAGGCACCCATTTATCCCTTATCTGCCACCGGGTAAAAAGTCCAAAGGCATATAGACCCAACAAAGGACCATAGGTATAGCCCGCAAAAACAAAAAGGCGTTCAATAACGCTTTCATCTTGGATGATGTATTCAAAAATCAAGATGGTTGCTATAAACAATAGCGTAATGCCCACATGCACTTGTTTCCTAATACGAACTTGTTGCTCTTCCGAATACTTTTTTTCAATATCGAGAATATCTATACTGAAGGAGGTTGTCAAGGAAGTTAGCGTACCGTCGGCACTCGAGAAGGCGGCGGCGATCAATCCCAAACAGAAAAACAAGGCCATCGTCATACCAAGTCCGGATTGTGTTGCGATAATGGGAAATAGCAAGTCGGGCCGATCAACATTGATGTTGTTCTGTTGGGCAAAAGAAATCAGCAACAAGCCCAGAACCAAAAACACCAGATTTACGAGCACCAAAACTATGGTAAACCAAAACATATTTTTTTGGGCATCTTTCAAGTTGCGACAGGTTAGGTTTTTTTGCATCATATCCTGATCCAAACCTGTCATTACTATAGTAATAAAAGCTCCGCTCAAGAATTGTTTCCAAAAATAATTGGCGCTTTTATAATCGTCGAAAAAGAAAATCTGCGAAAGTTCACTTTCACTGACATAAGCCACCAAATTGCTTCCCGAAATCCCCAAACTATCAGAAATATAATAAATGGCGACTCCGGTTGCTACAAGCATAAAGAACGTTTGAAGCGTATCGGTCCACACGATAGTCGAGATTCCGCTCCTAAAAGTATACACCCAAATCAACAATATGGTGATGGATACCGTCAGCCAAAAAGGAAGGCCTATGGCATCAAAAACAAGTGTTTGAAAAACCACCGCTACTAAATAGAGCCTAAAACTAGAGCCGATCAATCGGGAAATCAAGAAAAAGGAAGCTCCCGTTTTGTAGGAAGCATTGCCAAATCGCCCTTCGAGATAGGTATAAATTGATGTGAGATTGAGTCTGTAGTAAAGAGGCAACAACACCAAACCCACAACCGCATAACCCAGGATATAGCCAAGGACTACTTGATAATAGCCAAATTTGGAGGCTTCAACCCAACCCGGCACAGAGATAAAGGTCACCCCACTAAGGGAGGCGCCTATCATCCCAAAGGCAACTAAATACCACGGTGATTGTTTTCCAGCTTTAAAAAACACCGCATTGCTGCCTCCTTTGTTTGTAAGGATGGAAATTCCTATTAAAACTACAAAATAAGCGAGAATCAGAAAGATGATATAGGTTGGTTGCATAAGGATTGAAAAAATTAGGCAGAAGAATAAGGCCGTAAATTTACAAAGTTTGATTGCTCCATAACTGTAATTTTCAATACTTTTGCAACAGTTTGATTGTAACGTTATTAATATATTGAAAATGAGATTTTTGAAGATAAATTTACTGGTGTTTTTCTCTGTTTTGTTGGTTTCCCTCACCGGTAATTCCCAAGAGTACCGACAGATGATCGATGCTGGGACCTATACCGTTCAGGAAATAATCGATAATGCAAATGATTATTTTGAACATCGAAGCAAAGGCCGGGGTACTGGCTATAAGCCCTACAAACGATGGGAGTACAATGCCCTAAGGTTGATAGATGAAGATGGATACCTTCCAGATATTGAAGAACGCTTGGGCGAATTGCAACAATGGAATTCGTATGTCAATGAAACGGCTGCCAGTAGAAAAGTGCTTCCCGATAGCTGGGAAGACCTCGGCCCTACATATTGGAACGCCACCTCCAGTTGGAACCCCGGGGTTGGAAGAATTACTGGCCTGGCCTTTGAGGAAGGCAACAGCGATCACATGATCATCGGCGCAAACACCGGTGGCGTATGGAGAACTACGGACGGTGCACAAACATGGATGCACCTCACGGATTATTTCTCTCATCTCGCCGTGTATTCCGTTGCAATTGATCCCATCGATCCAAATATCTACTACTTTGGATCCTCTGGGGGGAAAATTTTTAAATCCATAGATTCGGGAGCTACGTGGAACCTCCTGGGAACAATCGGAACCAGTTTGGTGAACAGAATATTAATACATCCCACAAACACCGATCTAATTTTTGCCGCATCGGAAAACTCTGGAATTTACAGAACAGTGGATGGCGGGAACACTTGGACCAAACCGATTGCCGATAGCTTTGGATTTGATATTGAATTTAAGCCCAACGACATGTCCGTGGTCTATGCCTCTGGATATGGATTTCATAAGTCCACGGATGGTGGGGCAACTTTTACCACTATCAGCGGATTTTCATTTGGGCCAAAAATGATAGGAGTAACTGCCGATGATCCCGATCTGGTATATGTGGTGGAAGCCAATGGAAACGTTTTTGGAGGACTATACACATCTGAAGACCAAGGGAACAATTTTACGAAATTGGACCACGGGGGGCGAAACTTTTTTGGGTATAGCGTTACCGGACAAGATAACAATGGACAAGCACCCCGCGATATGGCCATAGCTGTGAACCCAACAGATGCAAACGAAGTGCACATTGCGGGAATTCTCACTTGGCGATCAATGGATAGGGGCGTGACAATGGAAATTACTTCCGATTGGATCCCATCCAATGCCGCTGCGGCAAACCTTGGCTATTGCCACGCCGATGTGGACGACTTGATGTTCAACGGAACTACACTTTATGCGATCACAGATGGAGGAATTTTTAAGGCCGAGAACACTGCTGCCATAAATTCAAATTATTTCGAGGACCTAACCACGGGATTAAGTATTCGACAATTTTATAAAATAGGTGTCTCCCAAACCCCTGATGTCATTGTCACTGGAGGTTCCCAGGACAATGGCACATCATTTTACACCGCTGCAACAGGTTGGAAAGACTGGATTGGGGCAGACGGAATGGAAACCTTCATAGACAGGAATAATTCAAACAATATGTTTGGAACTTCCCAGTTTGGAGCGCTTTACCGTTCGGTAAACGGAGGGAACAGTTTGGTAAACGTGAACGAACCCGGAAGTGGATCGGGTAATTGGGTCACCCCGTTTGAACAAGACCCCATTGCGCCAAACACTATTTATGTTGGATATGACAGAATCCACAAATCGTCAAACAATGGGGGAAGTTGGATTGCTATTTCCCAAAACTTTGGCGGTAATTTGGACAACTTGAAAATTGCCCCATCAAATAATCAGGTAATGTATGCTACCCGCGGGTTTCGACTTTACAGAACCGAAGATGGAGGAAGCACAAACTGGGAACAGAAAACAATCCCCGGGGGAAGGATAAATTTCATAGCGGTCCATCCAACAAAACCAAATACCATTGCAGTGGCTATAACAGGCTCCAACCGGGTAAGTATTTCAGAAGATGGAGGCGACACTTGGATCAGCTACCGAAAGAACTTGCCAAATTTCAGTGCCCTCTGCTTGGTCTGGGACGATAATGGGAAAGACGGTCTGTACCTTGGAATGGATTACGGGGTTTATTATATAGACAATACATTTTCGGCTTGGCAACCGTATAGCAATATGCTTCCAAACGTCATCATAAACGAATTGGAAATCAACCAAGCGACCCGGACTTTATATGCAGGAACTTATGGCCGGGGACTATGGGCATCACCTTTGGTCGAGAAAAAAATCGGGATCACGGAGAATGAATTTAATAATAGGGTACAAATCCATCCGAACCCTACTACATCAGAAGTAGTGATCACCACGCCAAAGAATGTTGAGGGCACGATCAAATTATTTGATATGCTCGGGAAATTATTGATCCATAAGAAAGACGTGCTGCTTCACAACAACTATACACTTGATGTATCCAATTTACCACAGGGAACCTATTTTATCCGTTTGAACACTGCGGAAGGAATGGCCATTAAAAAGCTGATCAAAGAATAATATTTGGGAAAGGTCGTGTGAATGCTCTGCAAAAAACAATATTAACAAACCTCCTGATACACTTTCTGCCCAAGCAAAATTGATATGGAATTTTCTTCAAAACTTCTTGAAAAAGCGGTAGGCGAAATGTCACAGCTCCCCGGAATCGGGAAGCGTACGGCACTTCGCCTGGTCCTTCATTTGTTGAAACAGCCCCAGGAACAGTCCCAAAACCTTGCGGGAGCATTGGTAAATCTGCGAGAAAAAATTAACTTTTGCGATAATTGCCACAATATAAGTGACACGAAGTTATGTGAAATATGCGCCAATCCAAACCGCGATTCACAATTGGTCTGTGTGGTGGAAGATATACGCGATGTGATGGCCATAGAGAATACCAGCCAATACAAAGGCCATTACCACGTTTTGGGCGGGAAAATATCGCCTATGGATGGCATTGGCCCTGACGATCTTTCTATTCCTTCCTTAGTGGGAAAAGTGAAAATGGGAAAGGTCAAGGAATTGATATTCGCGCTTAGCTCTACCATGGAAGGCGATACAACGAATTTCTATATTTATAGGCAAATTGAGCCATTCAATATTACCACCACTGCAATTGCCCGGGGCATCTCGGTAGGCGATGAACTGGAATATGCCGATGAAGTTACTTTGGGAAGAAGCATCCTGCATCGAACCCCATTTGAATCATCCCTTAAAAACCAGTAGAATTGAAACTCTCCGTCGTTATCCTTAATTATAATGTTCGCTATTTCCTTGAACAGTGTATCCGTTCTGTTCAAATGGCCACGAAAAACATAGCGTCCGAAATCATCGTGATCGATAACGACTCGAAGGATGAGAGCTGTGAAATGGTCAAAACACGGTTTCCAGAGGTCAGATTAATTGAAAATAGACAGAACGTAGGTTTTAGTAAAGCGAATAACCAAGCTGTGGCTGTTGCAAAAGGGGAGTACCTCTGTATTCTCAACCCCGATACCGCTGTGGCCGAAGATACGTTTGAGAATG
>CAZMDY010000094.1:0-8145 GCA_964565295.1 uncultured Aequorivita sp.
TAATCTTCAATAATATTGCGACCATACTCCAGTAAGAGCTCGACTCTCAAAAAAATCTCAGAAAATCTCACTTAGTTTAGTTTCTTTGTCGATCGAACCCCTTTCGGAATCCAATCTACGCTGTCAATTTCAATATCTCAATGAACTTATTTCTCTTTGTTGTTACGCCTTCGAAACTCGTGTTTTGTAGTCACTCATTCTTTTAGCGGGTGCAAAGATACAACTCTTTTTTAATCCCACAATACCTTTTTTAAAATATTTTAAAGAAATAAGAAAAGAACGTTGCACTGTGGCCCGGACAACATCGCTGGCGTCCTAAGCGGGTGCAAATATAAGACCCTTTTCCAATCCCACAAACTTATCTCAAAGGTTTTTTGAAGTTTTCTTTAGAGATAAATAAAATACATTGGAACTCACTGTTTTAAGAAAAATAAAAATGTACATTCCAGAAATCAAAATCTCGTGATTTCTAAATATCCAATGTTTTAATATCAATTCCTAAAGCCTTGGCTACCCCTCTTCCATATTCGGGGTCGGCTTTGTAACAATTGGAAATATGTCTTTCCTGAATGAACTTTTCTGCGGCGCCAACCTCCGCAGCAGTGTTATCGAAAAGCAATTGTCTTTTTTCTGTAGTCATCAATCTGAACAGGTTACCGGGCTGGGTAAAATAATCCTCATCCTCCCGATGGTCATAGTGAAAAGCCGCTCCTTCCAATTCAAAAGGAGGTTCGGTATATTCTTTCTGTTCCTGCCACTGTCCATAGCTGTTTGGCTCATAATGAATGGTGGAACCTTCATTTCCGTCTACCCGCATTGCTCCGTCCCGGTGGAAATTATGGAATGGACATTTTGGTTTATTGACCGGAATTTGATAGTTGTTCACCCCCAACCGGTAACGTTGGGCATCGCCATAGGAGAACAATCGGGCCTGTAACATTCTGTCGGGGGAAAAGCCAATTCCAGGAACAGCATTTGCCGGATTGAATGCAGCTTGTTCCACATCTGCAAAATAATTTTCAGGGTTTCTATTGAGCTCCATCACTCCAACATCAATCAAAGGGTAATCTCCTTTTGGCCATACTTTGGTTAAATCAAAAGGATCAAATCGATAGGTTTTGGCATCTGACTCCGGCATTATCTGAATTTGCATTTTCCATTTTGGGAAGTCTCCACCTTCAATTGCATTGAAAAGGTCTCTTTGGTTGCTTTCCCTGTCTGTTCCTATTATCTTAATTGCTTCTTCATTTGAGAGATTTTCGATTCCTTGTTGTGTCCGGAAATGGAACTTTACCCAATAGCGCTCATTTTTCGCATTGATAAAACTATAGGTATGGCTTCCAAAACCATGCATATGGCGGTAAGATTTTGGAATTCCCCTATCGCTCATGACAATGGTAACTTGATGCAGGGCTTCGGGCAACAATGTCCAGAAATCCCAATTGTTATTGGCGCTTCTCAAATTTGTTTTGGGATCTCGCTTTACGGCTTTATTGAGATCCGGAAACTTATAAGGGTCTCTGAAAAAAAACACAGGGGTGTTGTTTCCCGCTAGATCCCAATTGCCTTCTTCAGTATAGAATTTTAGTGCAAAACCACGGATGTCCCTTTCCGCGTCGGCCGCCCCTCTCTCACCGGCAACTGTTGAAAAACGCGCGAACATTTCGGTTTTCTTACCAATTTCAGAAAATATCTTGGCCTTAGTGTATTGTGTAATGTCGTTGGTTACGGTAAAAGTACCAAATGCCCCCGATCCTTTGGCGTGCATTCTTCTTTCAGGGATCACCTCCCTGTCGAAATGGGCCAGTTTTTCCATGAACCAAAAATCCTCCAATAACATCGGCCCCTTTCTGCCGGCGGTTTTTACGTTCTGGTTTTCTGCGATCGGTCTCCCAGAAACCGAGGTAAGCTTTTTCTTGTGGTCTTCCATAATTAAAGTTGTATATAAAAAGTTGTTATGTTAAAAAATCACTCCCCACGAAGGATCTTATTCATTTTTCGGCCTTTGGCCAATTCGTCGACCAATTTGTCCAAATACCTCACTTGTTGGGTCAAGGGGTTTAGGATTTCTTCTACCCTATATCCACAGATCACGCCTTTTATCAAATGTGCGTTAGGGTTAAGAGTTGCCGCATTGAAAAACTCCTCAAATGTAGTTTCGTTTTTAAGGAACTCCTCCATTTGTTTCTCGTTAAAACCGGTCAACCATTCAATCACTTGATGTAACTCGTCTATTGTTCTACCTTTTTTCTCTACCTTGGTAATATAATGGGGATAAACAGAAGCAAATGTTAGTTTTGCAATTCTTTCATTGTGTTCTGGGGTTGTCTTCAATCTTATGAAATTTTGGTTAAATGTACTAAAAAACACGGAAGCATCAAACTGAAAAAGTTTGTTCCTATGAACCGCGAACCAATTAAATGGTAAAGAATTTCAAGGGTTCAATATTCGAATTGCTTTATCTATTTCATCCTGCACAATCGTGTGTCCCATTCCAGGAAAAACATCCACCTCCACCTCTGCACCCATTTGCTTGAGAACAGTTTCAGTTTCTTTTACCCTGCCAAGTGGGACGTGGGGATCGGGGTCGCTGGTGCCGATATATATTTTAGTGCCATGGAAATTTCCATTATAATTTTCTAAGGTGATCTTGTTACCGATCAAACCACCCGTGAATGCAATTATTCCTCCATATTTTTTTGCATTTCTTGCTGTAAATTCCAAAGTAAGACAAGCGCCCTGGGAAAAGCCAAGAAAAAATATTCTCTCATTTTCAATACCCAAATTTTTCGCTTTTTTTAGAATTTCATTCAACCAACCCAAAGCATTGTCCAATGAAGGTTGATTCTGTTGAAGGGGAGCCATGAAAGAATAAGGATACCAAGTATGATTTTGTGCTTGGGGCGCAATTAAAGTAAAGTTTTCAACAGAGAGATGGTCGGCAAGTGAAAGAATGTTATTGGCGGTCGCCCCCCGTCCGTGGACCATTATCAATAATGGTTTTTCAGATACTAATTCGCCTTTAATTATCAGTTCTTTATCCATGTTTCAGTCAATTCTTGGCAGTGTTTTTTCCAATTCGGCTCGTTTTGCTTCAAATTGTCTAGGCAACTTCAATGTAGTGCCCAATTCTGCAATAGGTTCATCGACGGTAAAACCGGGATTGTTGGTGGCAATTTCAAAAAGAACACCGCCGGGTTCTCGAAAATAGACGGAATTAAAATAGTTTCGGTCGAGTACTGGAGTTGGGGAAAGATCCATTTCCAACAATTTCTCTCTGATGAATAGTTGGGAAGCGTCGTCCTTTACACTAAACGCAATATGGTGAATAGTGCCGCCCGCATTTACTGCCTTGCTTTCACCAGGAACCTCAACTAAATCGATAATGGCGGCATTTTCCACAGCGTCCGTTCTAAATCTGTAGCGGTTTACGGCCTGTTCCAAGAATTTATAACCAAAAACTTTTTCAAGGATCTCGGCAGTTTTCTGTACATTTTCAAGCGTGAGCGTGGCGTTATGAAAACCTTTTATGGCAACCTTCTCATCGGTTTCAGAACTAAGCCACGGTTTTCTTTTGTCTTGATGGTTGGGTACTGTAAGCTCTATTTTTAAACCATCGGGGTCTAAAAATGTGAGATAGGTTTCACCGAATTTTTCCGCTGGATTGTTATAGGTTACGTTCATTTTGTCAAACCGTTCTATCCAAAAGTCCAAACTTCCTTCAGGAACGGCATAGGCAAATTCTGTAGTCATTCCAAACCCTCTACGGCCTGGCTTAACTCGATCCCAAGGAAAAAATGTCAAAATGCTTCCTGGGGTTCCCACTTCATCCCCATAATAAAAATGGTAGGTTTGGGGATCGTCAAAATTTACAGTTTTCTTTACCAATCTCAGTCCCAAGACCTTTGTATAGAAATCAACGTTTGTTTTTGCGTTTCCGGCAATTGCAGTAATGTGGTGAAGACCTAATATTTTGTTTTCCATAATTTAACTATTTTCACAATGGCTCCCATCTTTTGAAACCCTGGTTACGGATCTATGTTTCAAGTGGGAAATTTAAAAACTAAAGTTATGGATTAATACGCGACTCTCCCAGTATTTCCAAAATAATTAGGCAATTTTATTGGAAAAAATAGACAAAAAAGAAAAGTTCAACAATGCTTTACGCAAAAAACTTAAATTCAATGTCTTTGGGCATTAAGTGTACTCCCTTAAGATCGGAAACCACTTTAATTTGATGTATCGCATCGGCAGGAATAATAACGGCGTCACCAGATTTCATGGATATTTCCTCTTTTTCAAAATCAAGAAGTATTTCCCCTTCATGGATAAATAGAACAGATTCTATGTTCGCAAGGTGCTTAGGCAATAAATCACCAGCCTTTGCCTGCATTTGCTTAGCTATCAGCTCGGTGCCGGAAGCGAGTACGGTTACTTTGGGTGGGGTTACTTTTGTCATCTCTATTATTTTGAAGCATCCTCAGATGGTTATTCAAGGAAAATTTAAAGTTACGTATTCCCAACGAGAGACAAAAATATCATCGGTCAAAACAACAATCCCTGTCCCCGATCATCGGTCTTAGCATCATCTTCATCATCAGAACCTGTGGGCATTACCTCCTTATGATCTTCCACTTCCATTTCCTTGGGTTCTTGGGGCGCCACAGATTCATAGGGTAACGGATCCAGAGCATTTATCTCAAGGACTTTTTCTTTGGTCAATTGGTTTCCCATTGCAGTGATTCCTTTTATAGCTATAAAATCCTCCAGACTTATTTCCAGATTGTCTTCCCGCTCCTGTCCTCTTTTCTTGGTAAAAACGATTTCTGCCTTTGGACGGTAATCGGTAAAGATTTTCTCCAAATAGGAATTTGGATGATCCGTAATTATCGTCTCCTCCCGATCGGGATGCTCGATCAAAAAGCGTTTCACATAGAAAAGTTCCTTGTCCCCTTCCCAATAAATTGCGCTCAAGGGTTTTTTGGGATCCCATTTTTCCAGGATAATCATGTCATCGTCAAAACGCAAAGCCAGATCGGGAACCACTGTTTTTACAACTCCTTTTTGATTGATGATAAGCAGTCGGTCCTCCTTCTTGAATTCTCCCAAAAACTCTCCCCGATCGTCCACGTTCAACCGCTGGACCGAATCGTCAAACCATATTTTACGGGGTTTTAGGGTAGAAAGTCCTTTCTCCTTCAATTCGATTTTTCTTATCGGATACTTGGTGACGATATTCCCCTTGGAATTCCTTCCTTTTACCAATTGATCAGCAAAATCGAGATCGAATTTCAGTTTTTTGATACTTCCTGTTTGGCGCAAATAAATGGTGACCACCTCAGCCTCCCCATTAGGATTGGCTGTAAAATAGAGCACCTTGGAACCTTTCGAACCTTTGGTCAAATCATACTCCCGATCACGGGTTACCGATGTAACCGCAAACCGCTTCACAAAACTAGGACCACGGGCTCCCTCCTTGTAGATTACATTATATATTGTCCGTTTGTCTTTTTTCTTGAAAACGGCTACGTGGATAATGCCTTTTCCTACAAAAGTCTTTGCATCGACCTTGGTCACCACAAATTTTCCATCTTCCGTAAACACGATGATGTCGTCAATATCGCTGCAATCGGCAACGTATTCGTCGCGTTTTAGACTGGTTCCTACAAAACCTTCAGCCCGGTTTACATATAGCTTTGTATTCCGGATCACCACTTTGGTGGCTTCAATATCGTCAAAGGTGCGGATTTCGGTTTTTCGCTCCCGCCCTGTTCCATATTCTTTCTTAAGGCGTTTGAAATAGTCTATGGCAAAATCTATCAAATGCTCTAAGTGATGCTTTACCTGAGCGATGCTATCTTCCAGTGAATCAATTTTTTGCTGCGCCTTGTCTATATCGAATTTAGAGATTCTCTTGATACGGATTTCCGTCAAACGCACGATGTCTTCTTCGGTTACGGGCCGTTTTAAATGTTGGATAAATGGTTGCAATCCTTTGTCGATTGCGGCGATTACTCCTTCCCAAGTTTCCTCTTCCTCAATGTCGCGATAAATTCTATTTTCAATGAATATGCGCTCCAACGAAGCAAAATGCCATTGTTCTTCCAATTCATCCAATTGGATTTCCAGTTCTTTTTTGAGCAGTTCCACCGTGCGATCGGTACTTCTTCGGAGCATTTCAGAAACTCCAACAAAGAGGGGTTTGTTGTCCTCAATGACGCAGCCCAAAGGGGAGATTGAAGTCTCGCAGGCCGTAAAGGCATATAGGGCATCGATGGTTTTGTCAGGAGAGATTCCACTGGGCAAATGGATATGGATTTCCACTTCGGCGGCGGTATTATCCTCTATTTTCTTGATCTTTATCTTTCCTTTCTCATTTGCTTTTAGGATGGAATCGATAAGAGACGAAGTATTTGTGCCAAAGGGAATCTCTGTGATTATAAGATTGGTTTTGTCCACTTGGTTTATACGCGCCCTGCTTCGGATTCTCCCGCCGCGCATCCCATCGTTATAATTGGCAATATCCATAATTCCACCAGTGGGAAAATCGGGATAAAGCTGGAATTTTTTCCCCTGGAGATGTTTAATGGAGGCATCGATCAGTTCCAAAAAGTTGTGGGGAAGGATTTTTGTGGAAAGACCCACCGCAATTCCTTCCGCGCCTTGGTTTAACAGTAATGGAAATTTAACAGGAAGGTTGATCGGTTCCTTTCTCCGGCCGTCATATGATGCCTGCCAAGTAGTGACTTTAGGATTGTAAACCACATCCAAAGCGAACTTTGAGAGTCGTGCTTCAATATATCGGGAAGCTGCGGCACCATCGCCAGTCAAAATATTTCCCCAGTTTCCTTGGGTGTCGATCAAAAGATCCTTTTGGCCAATCTGCACCATGGCATCCGCAATACTGGCATCGCCGTGGGGATGGTACTGCATGGTGTGGCCAACGATGTTCGCAACCTTGTTGTAACGGCCATCGTCCAAATCCTTCATGGATTGCATAATCCGACGCTGAACGGGTTTGAAACCATCCTCAATAGCGGGTACCGCTCGTTCCAGGATTACGTAGCTGGCGTAATCCAAAAACCAGTCGCGGAACATTCCGGGTACTTTTTTAATGGTATCGACGGAAGTGTCCTCGTTTATCCCCAGATAGTCTGGGCCGGTGTTTTGTTGTTCTTCGTTCATTTTTAAACTAAGAGTTTAGAATATGGACTAACTTAATCTGTCAATAAAACTTCCTATTCTCTTTTGAAGGGATTGTATCTTATTTAATAATTGTTCATAGTCATCATTAGATAAATATGCTATTCTTTTTGCAATTTCAAGTTGGGTTTCGCACTCATAAGCCGAGCCCAAGCTGTTTTCCAAAAAAACCTTAAAATGTTTATCAGATGATTTTGCAGAACCCTCTGCAATATTAGAAGGAATAGATACTGCGGCTCTATTTAGTTGACTAATTAAATTAAATCTTTCTTCCTCTGGAAATTTTTTTGTTACAATGTAAATTTCTGATGTAAACTCTACCGAATCCGCCCAAATAGAAAGTTTTCTAAAATTATGCCGTGCCATAAAAATGTTTATTAATCATCCATACTCCAATTAATCCATTCTCTACACTAAGTCTATTCTCCATATTCCAAATTCTAATTCGTCCATATTCCATACTCCCAATCAGTCCATTTTCCATATTCCATTCCCATTTCTCAAATTCCCTCCTCCACCCTATCCAACTCCACCTTCAAATTATCAATAATAAACTCCTGTCTATCCGGGGTGTTTTTCCCCATATAAAAGGAAAGCAATTCCTCAATACTCATAGATTTATCAAGCATCACAGGATCCAACCGAATGTCGTTTCCTATAAAATGCACAAACTCGTCCGGCGAAATTTCACCCAGACCTTTAAAACGGGTAATTTCTGGCTTTGGCGTCAATTTTTCTATGGCGTCAATGCGCTCCTGCTCGGAATAACAATATATGGTTTCCCTTTTATTTCGCACCCGAAACAATGGGGTTTGCAAAATATATAAATGTCCTTCCTTTATCAATTCCGGGAAAAACTGAAGGAAAAATGTGATCAGCAACAACCGGATGTGCATCCCATCCACATCGGCATCGGTGGCGATAACGATGTTGTTATACCGC
>CAZMDY010000095.1:0-8109 GCA_964565295.1 uncultured Aequorivita sp.
GGGTGCAAAGATAAAAACAAAATGATGCTCCACAACTATATGTTTTTGTTTTTTTGTTTTTATCAATCAATAAACAACAACATTTTGGTAATTTATTTTTTCACTTTTTTGCTATACCTTAAAGTATAAGACCAAGCAACTTAATATTTAGATTCCACATAATTATCAAGGTATTCTTATCTTGCGCACTATTATCAAAAAAAAAACGAAATATATGAAACTAATACGCCTAATCTTTATTTTTTTATCCGTCCCTTTATTTGCCCAGCAAGGCGGTATGTGGATTCCCTCGCTCTTGGAAGGAATGAACGAATCTGAAATGAAAAAACTGGGCATGAAAATGTCGGCCAAAGATATTTATGATGTGAACAATTCCAGCCTTAAAGATGGCATTGTCCATTTTAACGGAGGATGCACCAGTGAAATGATAAGCGACCAAGGACTTTTGCTCACCAATCATCATTGTGGTTATTCACAAATCCAAAGTCATTCTACCTTGGAAAATGATTATCTGGAACATGGGTTCTGGGCAAAAAACTTAAATGAGGAATTACCAAATCCAGGAGTTACTGCCACTTTCATAATCAGGATAGAGGACGTAACCGACCAAATTTTAAATGGATTGGACCCTTCCACGGATGAAGCTGCAAAACAAGGAATAATTCAGACGAACATAGCCTCCGTTGTACAAAATTCCCCTAAGGAAAAATATCAGGAAAACCGAGTCCGCGCTTTTTACGAAGGAAATCAATACATGCTTTTTGTGGTGGAAACCTTTAAGGACATTCGCTTGGTCGGAACGCCGCCTTCTTCCATAGGAAAATTTGGCAGCGATACAGATAATTGGGTCTGGCCAAGACATACTGGAGATTTTGCGCTTTTTAGAATATATGCCGATAAAAATAACCGACCTGCCGAATATTCCAAAAACAATGTACCTTACAAGCCCAAACATTTTTTCCCAATTTCGTTGGACGGTGTGGCAGAAAATGATTTTACACTGGTATTTGGGTTTCCCGGTTCCACCGATGAGTACCTCCCATCAATTGCCATAGAACAATTGATAAACACTCTAAATCCTGCACGGGTTGCGCTAAGGGACAAAGCATTGGCCGTAATGGATAAATATATGCGTGCAGACCCTCAGATCAAAATCCAATATGCCTCTAAATTTGCCAGAATTGCAAACTATTGGAAAAAATGGACGGGAGAGACCATCGGCCTCAAAAAATCGGATGCTGTTGGCATAAAAAAGAAACAAGAACGGGAGCTCACGGCTGAAATAAAAAAGAAAGGTAAACAAGAGGAATATGGAGATCTACTTCCACAATTTGAGACCTATTACACCCAAATAGAGCCTTACACTTTGGCCCGGGAAATATTTATCGAAACCGTTTTGCGGAATGTGGAGTTGCTATCGAACGCATTTCAAGTCTATCAGCTGAAACAGGTTTACGAAAATCGCGGAGCGCAATCCTTCGAGGATCGAAGAAACAATTTGTTGGCTTCCATGGAAAACAGGTATAAAGATTACAACCAACTCGTGGACCAAGAAGTTTTTGAAACTTTGATAGCTCATTATTCCGAAAATGTACCAGAACAATTTCTTCCTAATTCATTTAAAAATTTAAATGCACAAAAGGTTACTGCCAATGTGTATTCCAATTCGGCATTTGTGGGATATGAATCCTTGAAAAATTTACTGGAAGGCGATGCCGAAAACGTAATGGAAAAATTGAAAAACGATCCCGGATTTCAAATTGCAGAAGCGATGACTGATGCTTATTTCAATAAAATAGCACCGGACTATGAAGCTCTGGACACAAAGATAAAGGGACTGGAGCGCGATTATATGAAAGCATTGCTCGAACTAAGTCCAAAAGATGCACGAATCTTTCCAAATGCCAACAGCACCATGAGGGTGACCTACGGACAGGTTAAAGGCTACTCCCCTTTCGATGCGGTCTATTACGAACCTGTAACCCATCTCGAAGGAGTTATGGAAAAATACATTCCTGGGGATTACGAATTTGACGTTCCCCAAAAGCTCATCGATCTTTACAACGCTAAGGACTATGGACCTTACGCCGAAAACGGTAAAATACCGGTCAACTTTATTGGCACCAACCACACCACCGGTGGAAACTCAGGAAGCCCTGCCATCGACGCCCACGGAAACCTTATAGGAATAAATTTTGATCGCGTTTGGGAAGGAACTATGAGTGACTATTATTATGATCCTGCTCTTTCCAGAAATATCATGGTCGATATTCGATATGTGCTTTTTATCATTGATAAATACGCCGGGGCAAAAAATATTATCAACGAATTAGAATTGGTCCATCCCAAAAAAAACAAGTAATTCTTCTGAAAGAATCTAAATAATCCATTTACAATTTCCCTGTACTCTAAATTTTCATTTGAGTACGGGGAAACTTGTTTTTGTAACATAATCTAGTGTTCAAAATGTACAATTTTTCTTCACAAGCAGGCCATGTTGTTCGATACAAAATTTTAGTTAATTATAAATACTTTAGTTTTTAGGCTTCTTCGAATTTTATACTTTTAAAAATAAAGAACTTAAATGACCATTGGTTTCCACGCTTCCCACGAACAATTTTCGCCACGTGACTTATTGGATTTAGCCATCATGGCAGAAAAATCAGGATTTGACTCCATTCTTTCGTCCGATCATTTTCACCCATGGAGCAAACATCAGGGCGAATCAGGTTTTGCTTGGAGTTGGATTGGTGCCGCTATGCAAGCAACAAAAATAGATTTTGGTATCGTAAATGCTCCGGGGCAACGTTACCATCCCGCAATCATAGCACAAGCCGTTGCCACGCTGGACAATATGTTCCCCAACAGATTCTGGTATTGCGCAGGAAGTGGAGAAGCTATAAATGAAAAGATCACAGGAAAAACATGGCCTTTTAAAAAAATCCGAAATGAACGCCTGAAAGAATCGATTTTCGTAATGAAAGAATTATGGGCTGGAAAAAAAGTTAACTTCAGCGGACATATAAAAATCGAAAACGCACAACTGTATACCCTGCCCAGAAAAGTCCCAAAGGTTTATGGAGCAGCCCTCACCAAAAAAACGGCTGCTTGGCTCTCCGATTGGTCCGACGGATTGATTACCACTTCAAAACCTCTTCCAGAATTAAAAAAAATAATAAAAGCGTTCCAGACGAAATCTAAAAAACCAATGATCGTTAAAATGCAGATATCTTACGACAAATCAAAAGATCGTGCTTTGGAAGGCGCTTTTCAACAGTGGAAAAACAATGTATTTGACAGTGAAATAAGTGCAAATCTCAACACCCCTGAACAGTTTGATGCCATTGGAAAAATGGTCCACAAGGATGATATGGAAGAAAACATTTTGATCGGAACAAAGGCATCGGATTTTCTTGATCCTATAAAAGAATTGCTTGACCTTGGATTTGAAAAAATAATTGTTCACAATGTCAACGAAAACCAAAAGGAATTCATAGAGTATTTCGGAGCGCAGGTATTGCCACCATTAAAAGAAATTAAATAAACTCAATCCGAGTATGGAAAAATTATGGTACAAAAACACAGTAATATACTCGGTGGAAATTGAGAATTTTCTAGATTCAAATAAAGATGGCATTGGTGATTTTCACGGATTGAAAAACCGATTGGGTTATTTGAGAAGCCTAGGAGTCAATTGTATATGGATTTTACCGTTTTACGCTTCTCCGAATAAGGACAATGGTTACGATGTGATGGATTATTTTAAAATAAACCCGAAATATGGAGATTTTGGCGATTTTGCAGAATTTGTGGATGCTGCAGAAGAACACGGAATTAGGATCCTCGTTGATTTGGTAGTGAATCATACTTCAAATGAACATTTTTGGTTCCAAGAAGCCAGAAAGGATAAAAACTCAAAATATCGCGATTATTATATTTGGTCAAAAACCAAACCCAAAGAAAATCCGGAACATATAATCTTTGGAAAAGAACAAGGAAACTCCAATTGGAAGTATGACCAAAAAGCAAAAGCATATTATTATCACACCTTTTATGGATTTCAACCAGATTTGAATTTGACGAATCCCAAGGTGCAAAATGAAATAATCCGAATTATGCACTTTTGGCTAAAGTTGGGGATTTCCGGATTTCGGATTGACGCAGCTGAGCATATGGTCCGCGAAAAAGGAGGAGAAAATTTTGAGTCAGACCCACATGTTTTTTTAAGGAAAATGCGCGACTTTGTTGAAAAACAAAGAAAGGATGCTGTTCTTTTGGCAGAAGTGGATGTTGATCCAAAAAATTATAAATCCTTCTTCGGAGATGAAGATCAAATGCATTTGTTGTTCAATTTTTATTTGACCAATAATATTTGGTTGGCATTTGCCAGAAACGACCCAAAACCCATTGTTCGCGCCCTGAACAAACTCCCTGAAATAAAGGAAAAGGAACAATTGGTCAATTTTGGCCGTAACCACGATGAACTCGATTTGGGCCAACTGACTGACAAGGAACGGGAAGATGTTTTTAAAGTTTTTGCGCCCGAAGAAAACATGCAAATATACGGTCGCGGCATTCGAAGGCGGTTGGCATCTATGTTGAGCAACGATAAAAAACGAATAAAACTGATGTACAGTCTAATCTTCACCTTGCCTGGCTCCCCAAAAATCCGCTATGGAGACGAGATAGGTATGGGAGAAGACCTCAACCTTGAAGAACGCGAGAGTGTGCGCACCATTATGCAATGGTCCAATAGTAAGAACGCAGGATTCTCAGATGCACCCAAAAAAAAGGTGAACAAACTGATTTCCAAAGGAGAATATGGATATAAAAAAGTAAATGTGAACGATCAGCAGCGCGATCCTAATTCTTTGTTGACATGGATGCGAATGGCAATCAATTTTCGATTGGAAACACCGGAATTCGGAAATGGAGATTTCTCAATTATAAAAACAGATCAACCCAATATACTTGCTTATTGCAGAAAATTAGATGACGGGATTGCCATTGCCGTCCACAATTTTTCTGATAAAAAATTAGAAGTAGTTTTGGAACTGGATGACACCAAAGAGATTGTCGATATTTTTGGTGATAAAAATTATAAGAATTTTGATCCAAAAACAAAAAAAGTAGAGATTTCCGGCTATGGTTACCGCTGGATGCGACGGCGAAATGTGGTCTTATAATTTGATGAACACTTTATTGAAAAACATATAAAATATAACTATGAAAACAATAGGAAAAAAAACCTGGGCAATTGCAGAAGGATACATTCCACCGTATAGCACAGGAAAAGAACCCGAATTTACAAGTCATGAAACCGTTTGTGTTTTAAACACAAATCTTGAGCAAGCCCAAGTGGAGGTCACTCTTTATTTTGACAATAAAGAACCCGTTGGGCCTTATAAATTTATTATAGAAGGCCAAAGAACCAAACATATCAGGTTCAACGATCTGGACGATCCTCCTGTTCCCAGAGGAACCGATTACGCCTCGATAATAAAATCTAATGTTCCCATTGTGGTGCAGCATACCCGCCTGGATTCACGTCAAAAAGAAAATGCGCTCTTGTCCACCATTGCTTATTCACAAGATTAGATTACTTATTAAAACAAGCATTTACTGAAGTCCCCTGGCCTTTAACATTGGATCTATTTTAGGATCGCTTCCTCTCCATTTCTTGTACATTTCCTCAAGATCCTCGGTATTTCCACGCGAAAGAACCATGTCCCTAATCCGCTGGCCATTCTCACGCGTCAATCCGCCATTTTCCTCAAACCAATTATAGGCATCGTGATGGAGCATTTCGGTCCATAGATAGGAATAGTATCCGGCACCATAGCCTCCAGAAAATACGTGGGCAAAATAAGTGGATCGATAGCGAGGAGGGACCGCATGGACCTGATCAACCTTAGTTTTTTTGAGCGCCTCTTTCTCAAATTCACCAACATTTTCAATCCGTTCGGTTGCGGGAATAGTATGCCATTGCATATCCAAATTTGACGCAGCCAAGTTTTCAGTCAGACTGTAGCCCTGATTGAAGGTGCCTGAATTTTTGATTTTGTCAATAAGTTCTTGGGGAATTTGTTCCCCCGTTTCGTAATGAACGGCATAATTCTTCAAAATGTCTGGATGCAGAGCCCAATTTTCATTGAATTGTGAAGGAAATTCAACAAAATCACGAGCAACGGCAGTACCCGAAAGTGAAGGATATTGTTGATCAGCAAAAAATCCGTGTAAGGCATGGCCAAATTCATGGAACATGGTTTCAACTTCATCGTATGTCAGAAGCGCTGGATTCCCTGCTGTGGGTTTTGGGTAGTTGCAAACGTTGTAAATAACTGGTTTTCGATCATATAGTTTTGATTGGGAAACAAAATTTGACATCCATGCCCCTCCCCTTTTACTTGGTCTGGCAAAGAAATCAGTATAAAAAAGTCCTAGGGGATCGCCATTTTCCTCAAAAAGTTCATAGACCTTCACATCTTGGTGATATACAGGAATATCGTTGCGTTCCTTAAAGGTGATCCCATACAATTGGGTTGCGGCATAGAACACGCCATTCTCCAAAACATTATTTATTTCAAAATAGGGTTTAATTTGATCCTCGTCCAGGTCATATTTTGCCTTGCGGACCATTTCGGCATAATAATTCCAGTCCCACGGCTCCAAAGTAAAATCTTCCCCTTCAGACACAATCATTTTTTGGATTTCATCAGCCTCGGCCTGTGCTTTGGCAATCGCAGCAGGAATCAGGCCTTCAAAAAACCGATTCACAACATCGGGATTTTTGGCCATCGTTTTCTGAAGGCTCCATGCGGCATAACTGTCAAAACCGAGAAGTTCAGCTTTTTTGGCCCTTAATTCAACGAGTTCTTTGATAATTCCACTGGTATCGTGGGAGCCGCCATCGGCCCTTGACCAAGCGGATAGAAAAAGTTTCTCGCGACTATCCCTATTGTCCATAGATTGCAACAGAGGTTGTTGGGTAGTATTCAATAAAGGAAGGGTCCATCCGTTTCCATCTTGATTTTCATTAGCCTTTAGAACTTCCTCAGATAATCCGGACAGCGCTTCTTTTTCTGTAAAAGTAACACCTCCAGCATTCGTGGCCGCCAAAAGGGTCTTTCCAAATTTTGTGGTAAGGGTGGCCATCTTTTCGTTATAACCAGAGAGAATTTCTTTGTCCTCAGCAGAAAGATTGGCGCCGGCAATTTCAAAATTCTCATAATAATTTTCCAACAATTTCAAAGATTCGGGATCAAGATTTAAGGTTTCTCTATTATTATAAAGCGTTTTAAATCGCTGAAACAACTTGTCGTTCAAATATATTGCATCTTGCTGAGCAGCCAATTTTGGAGCAATTACCTCATCAACTGCCTGCAAGGTATCATTGGTGTGTGAAGAGCTTAACGCACGGAAAGTCCGTAAAGCCCTTGTTAAAAGTTCCCCGCTTTTTTCCAAAGCAATAACCGTATTTTCAAATGTAGCCGCTTCTGTGTTGTTGGCTATTTCCTCAATATTCTTACGCTGTTGCTCAATTCCTTCTATGATTGCGGGCTCAAAATGTTCATTCTTGATTTTGTTAAAATCTGGTGCGTAATAAGGCAATGTGCTTTCAACAAACAGTGGATTCTCGGTTTGTTCCATTCTATCGTAGTTTACGTTTGTTTCTTTTGGATTGTTGCAAGCCGAAGCCAAGACCGCCAGTACCAAAAAAGGAATAGCTTTATTCATTTCAAAAAGGTTTTGTTTTATATAATCGGTAAATATAATCCTTTTGTACCAACATTTGTTTGAAAGTTAACAACCAAAGCGCCGCAGATTATTGAAAAAATTTCCGATACTGTTCTACCCTGAAATCTATGGCGGAAAAATTTGGATTTTCCATTTTCATCCTTTTATAAGCTTCCAAACCGCCTACTGCTCTATTGGCGGCTCCGGATGGTGCCGTGAGGGAAACAGTTTTGATAATTCGTTCGCTCTCCGGAAGTTGGAAACTGTGGATGCGTGGAATTTCATGGGACAAAAGCGTTAACTTGAGATTGTATTTTTTTAAATTTTGTCGAAAGAAATACTCTGGGCCGTTTTTACTGTTTCCTCCGGTAA